>JAGXLC010000028.1 GCA_018334875.1 Bacteroidales bacterium
ACCAGCACTAAACAATATTTCTTAGTAAAATCATTTTTTTTGAAATAACCCAACGAGCTTATAAATGGGCTAATAAAGCTTCTATGAATGCTTACGTAAAGTATGGTATCAAAAGAAACGATATAATAAATTGCCAGAAGATATGGGGGTGCGTTCCCAATTTCTTCCAATAGACAAAGAAATATCACTGAGCTTTTATTGAACCCACATTCAGAAGTTAATATAAGACATTCCGTTATAATACTGGCGGTAATTTTAGATCCATATATTTAGGGAAACGCTGAAAGCGTTAAAGACTATAGCCCAGGGCAACGCCCTGGGAATTATTGCAGACCAGTATATTAACGCCCTGAAAGGGCATAAGAAATACTTTCTTTCGCCCCTTCAGGGCTCTGATCAATTGGATTCCCTTTACCCAGGGCGTTGCCCTAGGCTGCGTTATGATTCCCTTTCAGGGAATTTATACTGCCAATGCGCATGATCCCAGAAATTTATCATATTGTTATGTATCTCCTGAATTTGCCATTTTCTTAAAAAAATTCAAGGATCACATATATAAATCAAGTTGGAGGAAAATGGGAATGCACCCAGATATGGGAAGGTAGCCAGCCTCTTCTATATAATTGAAAATCTGACTCCGTTTCTGACCCCCTTTCCAAAATAAAAAAAGACAATCTACTGTAATTTAGCAAATTGCCTTTCCTTAATAGAGGTCGTGGGCGGATTCGAACCGCCGTAACCGGTTTTGCAGACCGACGCCTAAGCCCCTCGGCCACACGACCGTTTTTTTTGATTTTCCTGTCACCGTTCGATAACGGGTGGGCAAAGTTAAAAAATTATTCAAAAAATGCAACAGATACTTTTGCAATTTTTGCTCATCTATTGTCATAACGACAGGAAGGATGTTTTATTGAGCCGAGCCAATGATTGAATGATTGAATGATTGGATGATTGGATGCTGCAAGGCGGGATTGTTGCATAAAAGGATAGAGAAGACGGGAAGAAGGGAAGAGGAGGAATATAAAAGTTTGACAAAAGAGTTTGAGTGCCTGCCCGCACGCTGTCGCTGAAGCTTTAGCGTAAGCAACCGAAACGTAGTGCAGGCAGGCCTGTCCGCCGACAGGCGGGTTTGACTGGAGTTTGGGAAGAAGCTGGTCTCGCCTCGCGAGAGTTGGCAACAAGAGACATGGGACCCGGGAAGCGGTTTATAAAAACTCTTGCTCTGTAGTCTTCGCCCTATGTTCTCTGTTCTCAGCCATAGTAGCCTTAAACCTGAAACTTCTTGCTCTTTGCTCTGAGCACTGCGCTCTATGCTCTCCGCTCTAACCACCAAAGGCACCTAATCTGAAAATATGCCGCTGTCGTTATCAATACCTGAAAGCATTTTTGTTAATTTGGCAGACGCAAACACTGCTTTTATGATACGAACAACCATCCATCATATACCCCTCTGGCAGTTTGAACTGCTAAAGCAGGAAGAGGGTATTCTGCATTATACTTCTTCCCGCTTCGGAGGTGTGAGTAAAGGCATTTATGCCACCTTTAACCAGAGCTTTACTGCCGGAGACCGAAAGGAAAGTGTAACGGAAAACCGGAGGCGGCTGGTCCAGGAGCTGGAGATCACCCCCGGCATGCTGCTTTTCCCGGGCCAGACCCATACAGCCCATGTAAGAGTGATCCGCAGCCACGAAGACCTGAAAGACCCCCTCACAGAAACCGATGCGCTGGTGAGCGACCTGCCGGAAGTATGCCTGTCGGTACTTACTGCCGACTGCGTGCCATTGCTGCTGTACGATCCCGAAAAAAAAGCAGTGGCCGCAGCCCACGCAGGATGGCGCGGTACGGTTCAGTCCATCGCCCTGGAAACCGTAGACGTGATGAAAGAACAATTTGGCTGCCGGCCACAAAATATCCGGGCAGGCATCGGCCCTTCCATAGGGCCCAAAAACTACGAAGTGGGAGGGAATGTCGTTCGGGCAGTACATGACAATCCCAATATTCACACCGAATCAGTCATTAAGAAAAAATCCAATGGCAAGGCCCTGCTCAACCTCTGGGAAGCCAACAGGCAGCAACTGCTCATAGGAGGACTGAAAGAGGATCATGTTGAAATGGCCGGCATCTGCACATTCGAAAGCCATGAGACGTTTTTCTCGGCCCGCAGGCTGGGGAATCCATGTGGCAGATTTGCTTCGGGGATAATGATTGGAGGATTGGGTGGTTGAATGATTGAATGATTGAATGATTGGATGATTGGATGATTGGGAACGTGCAAAGAGGGAATAAGATGAAATGGAATGGTTTGACAAGAAGTTTGAATGTTGAGAAGATGGGAAGAGGAGATGAAAGGAAGAGGAGAAGGGTTCACACATTCAAATATGATTCAATTTCCGGCCCACAGACGGCAGCTTACTAACCTGCATTATTCAAAAACGAACAGCCTGTCCCGCTGAAGAAGCGGGATAGTGAAGTTTTTGAATGCGGGATGGTTTGCGGGATGGATGCAGGCTCGCCTTCGCGAAGCTTCTGCGGAGCAAGGCAGCCCCGCATTAGAAAAACCGGCTTTTTGCGAAATTTATTGAAGCAAAAAGCCAGGTTTTTCAATAGCGTCAGAATTATTCTTGAATAATTCGGGCTAAAAAATCCCGGAGCCCTTTACGGAATCCGGGAAATTCGTTGCCGCATATATTAAGACAAACCAGCCCTTAAGGGCAAACAGAAAAAACTTCTTCACTATCCACCTTCTGATGGAAGCAACAATGTATCAACCTCCACAAAAAACCTACTCGCCGGAAAGCATGGATTTCACTTTGCCGGCAATGGCCTTGCCCTCGGCTTTACCTGCCAGCCGGCGATTGGCAATACCCATTACCTTGCCCATATCTTTCATGGAGGTGGCCCCTGCCTCATCAATGATCTCCCTGACCGCCTCAGTAAGCTCCTCATCGCTCATGGGCCGGGGCAAAAATTCCTGTATAACCTCCGCTTCCTTACGTTCGGCTTCTGCCAGCTCATTGCGGTTCTGCTGTTCATAGATCTCAGCCGACTCTTTCCGCTGCTTCAGTTGTTTTTGCAAAACCTGAATCTCTTCTTCCTCAGAAAGCTTCTCGTCAGCCGCCTTCTCAGTCTTGGCTTTCCAGAGCGCAGTCTTTACGGAACGCAAAGCTTCCAGACGCTCTTTTTGTTTGTTTTTTAAAGCCTGTTTGATCTCAGACTCTACCTTTTCCAATAAAGACATAATATTTCAGATGTTTTGGTGTTGAATGTGCTTTAAAATCACCCTCATTCTATATCTTTCAATTTTACTGCTGTTCCATAAGCCAGTATTTCACTCACTCCCTGAGCTACATTGGCTGTATTAAACCGGATGTTCATCACTGCATCGGCACCCATTTTTTCTGCTTCCTTCGCCATCCGCTCAATGGCTATATTTCTGGTATTGCTGAGCAGATCGTTGTACTCGGAAATCTCTCCGCCTGCAATATTCTTAAAAAAAGCGACGATATCACGGCCGAAAAAGCGGGCCCTGGTGCTGTTTCCCCGCACCAAACCAAGAGTTTCCATAACTTCTTTCCGGGCAATATGTTCTGTATTGGTAATGATCATGATCTCCTATTTTTAATCAACGTTATCGTGAAGATAGGAATTGTTTTCCCTTAAACGGGTCTTTTTCTTGCCCTGTTCATCCATCTCGTCATCCGAGAGGGTATATCTCGATACCTTGGACTCCTTGCTGTATTTCGGATGATCGATCTTTATCTTTTTGCGTTTATAAGCCGGTTCGTTCTCCAGGGCTTCCACATTTTTCAGATCCCGCAACACATTTTTGGATTTTCCGGATTTCTCGCGGTTCTCCCGGATTTTTTCCAGCATTTCATCCTTCTCCATAAGGGTTTGGTTTTCCCCGCCGGCATCCTTATCCTTCTTGTGCTTAACGATGAATTGATCCTCGTTTTCTTCGTTATGGATGTCGAAATCAAATGTTCTCTGGTTATTTCCCGGGGCTTCAGAATGATCCTCTTCGTTCCTGGTATATTGGGTATAACCCCCAGATTCTCCTTCCCGGGCTCCTTCTTCAAGGGTGACTTTCCGCTTGTAGGATTTTTTGGCATACAGTTCAGGAATGCTGTTGTCCTCAAATCCTGTAGCGATAATGGTTACACTGACCTTATTTTCAAGGGTTTCATCGGTACCGGTACCCCAGATGATATTCGGATTGGCACCCACTTCTCCGTTGATATAATCGGTGATCTCCCCGATTTCATCCATGGTGATCTCCTCAGTGCCCGAATTGATGTTGAGCAGGATATTTTCCGTGCCGGTAATGTCATTGTCATTCAGCAGCGGGGAGCTAAGGGCTTCTTCTATGGCCTTGGTAGCCCGACTTTCGCCTTCAGCCATGCCGGTTCCCATGAGAGCTACACCACTGTTGGCCAGTACGGTGTGGACATCGGCAAAATCCACATTTACATAACCGGGCACTGTGATGATCTCTGCAATTCCTTTGGCGGCGGCAGCCAGTATGTTATCTGCATGGGAAAAGGCTTCCGAGAGTTTCATGTTCCCTGCCACCTCCCGCAGCTTTTCATTATTGATAACGAGCAGGGAATCCACATGCTCTCCAAGTTCATTAATGCCTTCTATAGCCTGGCTGATCCTCCGCTGTCCTTCAAAACGGAAGGGGATGGTCACAATGGCAACGGTAAGAATTCCCTGCTCTTTAGCAGCCTTGGCAATAATGGGAATGGCCCCGGTGCCGGTGCCTCCTCCCATGCCGGCAGTAAGAAACACCATTTTGGTGTGGCTGCTCAATGCTTCCATCACATCATCCAGATTTTCAATGGCAGCCTGCTTGCCAATTTCCGGCTTGTTTCCCGCACCACGGCCTTCAGTGAGGGATTCGCCAAGCTGTATCTTCACAGAAACCGGACTTCTGGATAGAGCCTGCGCATCGGTATTGCATACTACAAAGTTAACGTCTTTTATGCCCTGATCATACATATGATTGATGGCATTGCCTCCTCCCCCGCCTATACCTACAACCTTAATAATGGAAGAGTTATCAACCGGGAGATCGAAATTCATAAGTCTGTCTTCAGCCATAATATTGAGTTTGCAAATTTTACAATATCTTTAATTATCAAAATGAGTTATTAGTAAATCATGTGCTACATTTCCGTATCGTTTTCTTCGAATATATCATTGAAAGCATCTTTAAGCCTGGAAAAAAGGTTTTTCCTGTCATTCTCCTGTTCGGCGGGCTCATTTTCTTCCTGCGACTCCTCTTCCGGTTCTTCTTTCTGTGCGTATTTCTCCCTGTCCTGTTCGTAGATTTCATGGCCCTTCAATACCAGTCCAACACTGGTGGAAAATATGGGATCGTTGACCTCCTTAACGCTTTCGGAAGCAAGTCTGACCGCCGGATAACCGAGCCGGACATCCATACCGGTTACAAACTTTATAAGCTGGGGCAGATCTCTCAGCAACGCGCCACCCCCGGTGACGACTATCCCTGCGCTCATCCTGTCATAATAGCCGGAATTCTCAATTTCATAAAGCACCGCATTCAATATCTCTTCCATCCTGGATTGAATGATATAAGCCAGGCTTTTCAGCGTAATTTCCTTGGGTTCTCTACCGCTGATACCGGGTATGGACACCACTTCATCTTCCCGTGCAAGATCTCCCAATGCCGAACCATACTGTACTTTCAACAATTCGGCCTGACGCTGTAGGATGGAACATCCTTCCTTGATGTCCTTGGTTACCACATCCCCGCCAAAGGGTATCACAGCAGTATGACGGATGATCTCATCGTAATAGACCGCCACATCAGTCGTTCCCCCGCCTATATCCACGAGGGTCACTCCGGCTTCCTTTTCATCGGCAGTAAGAATGGCAGTAGATGAAGCCAGTGGCTGCAGAATAAGCTCATTCAGGGAAAGCCCTGCCTTGCTGATGCATTTTCCGATGTTCCTGGCCGAGGTGATCTGCCCGATCACTATATGGAAATTGGCTTCCACCCGTCGGCCCAACATTCCCACCGGATTTTTAATGCCGGTTTCATTGTCCACAATAAAATTCTGAGGCAATACATGAATGATTTCTTCACCCACATCAATGGAAATGTTATACATCTCATTGATAAGGGCATCGATGTCTTCCTTTGTGATCTCATCTTCCGAGGAATTGCGATTGATGTATCCCCTGTTCCGTATGGTCTTAATATGTTGTCCGGCAATACCGACAAAAACGTTGGTCAATGAGGTTCCCGAGGCAGCCTGAACCTCATTGACGGTCTTTTTGATGGCGTTCACAGTTTCATCGATATTCTGAACTACTCCACGTTTAATACCTGTGGAGGGAGTCTTGCTTACCCCCATAATATCAACCTTACCGTTCTCTTTTATTTTACCTACGATGGCAGCAACCTTGGTGGTTCCTATGTCTACAGCAGCGACAAGATGTTCGTTATAACTCATTTTGATTATTTTTTAGTGCAGATTATTTGATTGTCGTATTTTAAACTGATCTTGAGATATTGATTCCATCCCACCTGATTAAGTCCCTTCTTATAAAAGGCTCTCAGGTTTCGGAATTTCTGCCGGTAGCCCTCAAATTCACCCAACGAAATCAGATGACTGCCCACCCGGGGAATGAGCTCATACTCTCCTTCCCTGTTCCGGTAAATTTGTTCGATTTGGGATTCCCAGAAAGGATCTCCGTTGATGAACCTGGCCAGTTCAAATATTTCGCAGACAGAATACTTCTCCTTTCCATCCTTATTTTCAAGGCAATTCATCCGATCCATCCGGGCTACTTCAAAAAATCCGGTAATCTCCCCGGAAGCCACCAGCACGTGAGATGAATAACCGGAGGACAAGGGTATGATGGCTCCTTCATCATCAATATAATAACCCCTGTCGCTTTCGTTGACCACCCTTACGATCGGATTACGCTGATCGATCTCCAGATGCAGATTCCCGTCGGCGGTAAAATACACTTCGGCTTGCCTGATTTCCTCCCTTTCACTCAAATGTTCTTCCAGCTTTCTGGTATTGATAAGTTTTACAGGTTCTCCCAGCACCTTCATATCCAAATCATGTATATAGTCCCGGATGCTTTCTTCCGTCACAAAGCGATCCTTAAGGCTATCCACTACACGAACCTGAATGTTGCTGCAAATGGTATTCTTTCTCTTTTCTTCCGTAAATGACAGGGAAAAGATCAGGTACATCAGAATACCCATCCACAACGCTATGTATTTTATCTTATCCAAGGGTAACCTTATATTTATCATCACTTTTATTCATTTCCGTAACGTTCCTGCAGTTGATCACAAATGGGCCCGACCAGCCTGTCAATATCGCCGGCTCCCATGGTTATCAATGCTTCTATCTCCCTTTTGCTTAACATATCAGGCAGATCTTCCCGGGCACATATAGTGGCCGGAATGTTTTCAATGTGTTTCAGTATAATTTCCGAATTGACCCCGGGGATCGGCTCCTCTCTCGCGGGATAAACATCCAGTAGAATGACTTCATCCAGCTGTTCAAGGCTTTTTGCAAATTGATACGCAAAATGCTGCGTTCTGGAATACAAATGAGGCTGAAACACCCCAATGATCTTTTTCTTCGGATAAAAGTCCCGTACAGAACGAATGGTATAGCTTATCTCCCTGGGATGATGAGCATAATCATCAATATACACCACCCCATTCTGATTAAATTGTATATCAAATCTCCTTTGAACGCCCTGAAAGGCAGATAGATTTTTGAACAAATATTCCCTGTCCACCCTTTGCAGATAAGCCATGGTAAGAGCGGCCACTGCATTTTCAACATTCACCAGCCCGGGTATGGACAAGGTGAAATTTTTCAATGTTTCCCGGGGAGTCACCAGATCGAACCGGTACTTGGCATCGGTGATCTCAATATTAGAGGCATAAAAGTCGGCGCCGGCATTCAGAGAATAAGTATAAGTTTTCAGATCTTTCTCCTCAGGGATTTTCAAGGAAACGTCTTTGTGACAAACAAGCGTACCGTTCTGAGGCAATTTACCTGCAAACTCCTCAAAGGCCTCCTTTATAGAAGCTTTGTCGTTGTAAATATCCAGGTGATCTTCATCGATGGAAGTGATCAAAGCCATATTCGGACTCAGGTTCAGGAACGAACGGTCAAACTCATCGGCTTCCACCACCATCAGATTGCTTTTCTTATTGATTATAAGATTCGAATCATAATTCTTCAGTATTCCCCCGAGAAAGGCATTACAGCCAAAGGAACTGTTATTGAGCAGATGTGCCAACATGGAAGATACGCTTGTTTTCCCGTGTGTGCCGGCGACAGCCATACAGGTTTTATTTCTGGAAATCTCACCCAGCACTTCAGACCGCTTAAGTACTGCATAGCCGTTTTCCCTAAAATAATTCAGCTCCTTATGATCCTTTTTAATAGCCGGAGTATAGACAACCAGTGTACGCTTCTTGTTCTGGGTGAATGCTGAGGGGATCAATCCCGGCTCATCCTCATAATGGATGATAACGCCTTCTTTCTCCAGTTGCTGCGTCAGGGGTTTGGATACCCTGTCGTAGCCGGCAACCACCTTACCCAGACTATTGAAATACCTGGCAAGGGCGCTCATTCCGATGCCTCCCACACCGATAAAATACACTCTATTTATCCGTTCCAGATTCATCTTTAAATCATTTATCAGCCAGCCTTACAACTTCTTCCGCGATTCTTGCTGCAGAATCGGGTTTGGCTATTTTAGCTATATTGTCCGACAATTCTTTTCGCTTATTGTCATCCTCCAGTAAAGTGAACGCTTTACTTACCAGGAAAAACCTGGCATCCTCGTCTTCAACCAGCACGGCGGCGTTTTTTTCAACCAACGACATGGCATTCTTTGTCTGATGGTCCTCAGCCACATTGGGAGAAGGAACCAGGATCGCAGGTTTCTTTATCAAAGCCAGCTCAGAGATCGTTCCTGCTCCAGCTCTTGAGATAATCACATCAGCAACTGCATAGGCAAGGTCCATCCGGTCGATGAAATCCACCAGTCTAACATGGGGAAGACTGAAATGCTTCACTTCATCCAGCGCACGCGAATAATAATTCTTGCCGCATTGCCAGATAAGTTGTACATCTTCCTTTTCAAACTCCCAGAGATGCTCTATAATGCTTTCATTGACCGATCGGGCGCCACCACTTCCTCCCAGCACAAGGATGGTTTTCATCTCTCCGGAAAGCTCAAAATGTTTCAGGCCTTCCTCTTTTTTATCCGCAATATTCAGCAAATTGCTCCTTAACGGATTACCGGTTATCTCGATCTTTTCGGCGGGAAAATATTTTTCCATGCCCTCATAAGCCACACAAATTTTATCGGCTTTGCCGGCAAGCATCCTGTTGGTAATACCTGCATAGGAATTCTGTTCCTGAATGAGCACCGGAATGCCTCTTTTTTCTGCTACTCTAACAATTGGACCACTGGCATAACCTCCTACCCCAACCACCACATCAGGCTTAAAATCTTTAATAATATTGCGTGAGCGATTTAAGCTTCTTATCAACTTAAAGGGCACCAGAAGATTTTTCCACGTAAGCCTGCGTTGTATCCCTGCAACCGGTAAGCCAACGATCCGATAGCCTGCATCCGGAACCTTCTTCATTTCCATCCGGCCTACTGCCCCTACAAAAAGAATATTCACCCGGTATTCCAGCCGATGCAAAGCATCCGCAATGGCCAGAGCCGGAAAAACATGTCCGCCAGTTCCTCCTCCGCTAATGATGACATTTAACTCTTTATCACTCATCTTCCTGACCCTCTTTCTCATTTTCATATTCATCTTCTGTTTCCGCATCTTCCGTTTCTTCTTTATCAGATAGAGCTTTATCTTTGTCTACTGATCTGCTCACGTTTAATATAATGCCAATGGCGATGCTGGTGAATACCAGCGACGAGCCGCCCATACTTACAAACGGCAGCGTTTGCCCCGTAACGGGAAACAAACGCACCGTAACACCCATATTGATGATGGCCTGGAGAACAAGCAACAAAGACAGACCTATGGAGAGAAAAGCTCCGAAGGTCCGGGTGCTTTTCTTCACAATCACCCCTGCCCTGTAAAGAAGAAACAAATAGAGAAACAGTATCATCAGTCCGCCAAGAAATCCATATTCTTCAACAATCAAGGCATAGATGAAATCAGAATAGGCATGGGGAAGAAAATCACGCTGTGTGCTGTTTCCCGGACCTTTTCCAAGTAAACCACCGGTAGCAATGGCTATCTTAGACTGCTCCACCTGGTAGTTGTCTTGCTCCTCACCTCCTACAAATCCTTCGACTCTGTTCTCCCATGTAGTCACACGTGCCTGATGACCGGCCAACATGATACCCCCTACCAGAACGGCCAATAGAAAGATGCCCACCAGCACCAGCGAAAACAAATATTTTATTCTCACCCTGCCGATAAACATGAGGATCATCACGGTGGTAAAGAGTATGGCTGCCGTGGAAAAATTGGACGGCAGTATCATTCCGCATACCAACAGAATGGGGATAAACAAATAGCCCAACACTTCCCTGGAATGCCGGATGCTATATTGTTTAACGGACAATATCCGTGCAACATACATTACCAGGGCCAGCTTGGCAAAATCTGAAGTTTGGAGGGTAAGCCCAATACCGGGCACGGTAAGCCACCTTCTGGCCTGGTTATAAGTAGTTCCGCTGGAAATTGTCAGTACAAGCAAAATGAGCGCAATCAGTAAAAATATCTGTGAAAGGCGGGAGTATAATTTAAAAGGGATGTTATGCACCACAAAAATGATGACCAGGCTTAATACAAGCAGGGAAAAATGCTTCAATATATAGCTGGCTGCGCTTGCATCCTGTGACTGATATGCCAGTGTACCGGTAGAACTGTAAACTGCCAGTAAGGAAACCAGGGAAAGAAGGATCACTACCCCCCAGATCACGCCATCTCCTTTGAAATATTTTGCCAGAATTTCCCTCATATTAAATCATTTTACTTAAAAAATGGTTTTATAGCCTGCGTACAGCCTGTTTAAACTGATCGCCACGCTCTTCATAATTTTCAAAAAGATCGAAGCTGGCACATGCCGGTGAAAGGAGTACGGTATCCCCTTTCTTACCCAGATAATAAGCAGTACGAACAGCTTCTTCAGCCGATTTGGTGTCTACAATGGTATCTACGATATCTTGGAAAGCCTGGTGAATTTTCGTATTGTCCACTCCAAGGCAGATAATGGCCTTAACTTTACTGGATACCAAATCCCGCAGAAAAGAATAGTCATTGCCTTTATCCTGCCCGCCGGCAATCCAGATAAGATTTCCGGGCATACTTTCCAACGCATACCAGGTAGAATTGACATTCGTAGCCTTAGAATCATTGACAAACTCAATACCGTGAATTTTCAGCACATGTTCCAGACGATGTTCCACCCCCTGAAAATTTGCAAGACTCTTTCGTATCGACTCTTTACGAATGTTCAGTGCCTGGGCCGCAATTGAAGCGGCCATGGAATTATACGCATTGTGTTTGCCCTTTAGTGCAAGATCATGTATTGACATAGTGAGTTCACTGTTTTTATAGATTACATGCATGGTTTCATTTTCAATAAAAGCACCCGGCGCAGTACCGGCTTGATGGGAAAACGGGACCTGTTCAGCAGCCAGCTTCCTTTTGGACAACTCTGCCTGTATGATCTCATCATCCGCATTATAAACAAAAAGATTCCCGGCATCGAGGTTCATGGTGATGCGGAATTTGGAATCGACATATCTTTGTAACTGATGCCCGTATCGGTCCAGGTGATCCGGTGTGATGTTCAGTAAAATAGCAATATCGGGCTTAAACTCATAAATTCCGTCAAGCTGGAAGGAGCTGAGTTCAATCACATAATAATCATACGCCGCGGTAGCCACCTGATAAGCAAAACTGTTGCCCACATTGCCGGCCAAACCAGCATTCAATCCTGAATTATCCAGCATAAAGTGGGTAAGCTTAGCCGTAGTGGTCTTACCATTGCTTCCGGTGATGCAGATGGTATAGGCAGAAGTATAACGGGAGGCAAATTCAATCTCCGAGATCACAGGTATGCCCTGTTCCCGGACCTTCACAACAACATTCGCATCCTCGGGTATACCCGGACTTTTGATCACTTCCCCGGCCTTCAGGATTTCATTTTCGCTGTGGGTTCCTTCTTCCCAGGTAATATCATGCTTTTGAAGCAGATCTCTATAGGTTGGCTTCACCGCCCCCTGATCCGATACAAACACTTCAAATCCCTGTTTTTTTGCCAAAACAGCAGAACCTGCTCCGCTTTCACCCGCACCCAATATGACCATTCTGTTATTCATTACCAATACTTTATGCTTACCTTATCTTAAGTGTAACAATCGTGATAACTGCCAGCAAGATAGCTATAATCAAAAACCGGGTAACAATCTTCGGCTCCGGATAACCCTTCATCTGATAATGGTGATGAAGCGGCGCCATCTTGAAAATCCTTTTTCCCACTCCATATTTTCTTTTCGTATATTTAAAGTAAGATACCTGCAACAATACGGATATGCTTTCAATAAAAAACACCCCGCATAAAATAGGTATAAGAAGCTCTTTACGAATGACGATGGCACATACGGCTATGATCCCACCCAGGGCAAGACTCCCGGTATCTCCCATAAATACCTGGGCAGGATAAGAATTATACCACATAAATCCAATGGTGGCACCTATGAAAGCACTGATATAGATCACCAGTTCATGGGAATAAGGTATAAACATAATATTCAGGTAGTTCGCATAAACCATGTTACTGGAAACATAAGCCAATATTCCCAATGTAGCACCAATAATGGCTGATGTGCCCGTAGCGAGGCCATCCAACCCATCGGTAAGATTGGCTCCATTGGATACCGCCGTAACGATCAATATAGTTATGATCACAAAGGCTACCCAGGCAAGCATGTCTTTATACTTGCCGGCAAAGGCCACCAGGTATTTGTAATCAAATTCATTGTTCTTTACAAAAGGGATGGTCGTTATAGTTGATTTAACATCTTTGGTATACTGCTTTTCTCCGTCATCAATACGTTCATATCCATCCATTACCTCCACAGCGGTTTTATCTTTGACCTCTTCTTCACTCAGTTGTTTCCTCACTTTCACATCATCGCTCATGTAAAGGGTTAAGCCAACAATGAGCCCCAAAACAACCTGACCGGCAATCTTGAATTTTCCGGCGAGCCCTTCTTTATTCTTTTTGAATATCTTAATATAATCATCCATAAAACCTACAAACCCCAGCCAAACAGTAGTGACGAGCATAAGGATAACATAAATATTGGTAAGGTTGGCAAAAAGCAGGGTAGGAATTAGTATGGAAGCAAGAATAATGATACCCCCCATACTTGGTGTCCCTGCCTTTTTCTTCTCTCCTTGCAGCCCCAGCTCTCTAACCTTTTCACCAATCTGCAGTTTGCTCAGGTAATTGATGATCATGCGTCCGAATATCAAAGAAATGATCAATGAAGTGATGATCGTAATGGCCGAACGAAACGAGATATACTGAAACAGGCCGGCACCCGGAATATCAAACTGATCAAGATATTTAAAAAGATGATAAAACATATTGCCTTTATTGATGTATTGCGTTTATTAATAACTTTATTATCGTTTCACAAATAACGGACATTTTTTTGCACCTCTTATGTTTTTTTGAATATTTCCTTTATTACTTCCCTGTCATCAAAATGATAACGTATGCCGTTTATCTCCTGGTAAGTTTCATGACCTTTTCCTGCTACAAAAATAATATCGTCGCTGTCGGCCATCATACAGGCTGTCCTGATCGCCTCTTTCCGGTTTGTAATACTTACAATCCGCTGTTCATCATCTTTTTCTACTCCTTCCCACATATCCTCAATAATTTTTTCAGGATCTTCAGTTCTGGGATTATCAGAGGTCAGCACGACCTTTGAGCTATACTGCAGTGCAATTTTTGTCATTTGGGGTCTTTTTGACTTATCGCGGTCACCTCCTGCCCCTACAACGGTTATAAGCTTCTGATCTTTTCTTCGGACATCATGAATGGTGGATAATACATTTTCCAGTGCATCCGGACTATGGGCATAATCCACAATGGCCGTTTTCTGATCATCGGATTTAAAGGTTTCGAACCTGCCCTCCACCGGTTGAAGTTTGCTGATAGCCTTCAGCAAATCCGATTCATCGCAGCCCAACAAACGGGCTACTCCGTATATTCCCAACAGATTGTAAACATTGAATTCTCCCACAAACTGAGACCATAAATCATGACCATTTATATTCATCAGTGTGCCGTCAATATGCTTTTCCAACACCTTTCCCTTGAAATCAGCAAAAGTTTTAAGCCCAAATGTATATACAGAGGCCTCGGTGTTTTGTACCATGTATTGGCCATTGCGGTCATCGGCATTCACCAGGGCGAAGGAATCCCTGTCAAGGTAGCTGTCAAACAGCAATTTCTTAGAATGCAAGTAATCGGAGAATGTTTTATGATAATCCAGATGCTCATGGGTAATGTTTGTAAAAAGCGCTCCTTCAAACCTTAATCCTGAAATGCGCCCCTGTTTCAGCGCATGTGAGCTAACTTCCATGAAGGCATATTCACACCGCCGGTCCACCATCTCCTTCAGCAGGGAATTGATCCGTATGGCATCGGGGGTGGTATATTTGGTGGGCAGCCGTTCCTGATCCACATAATTGGCAATGGTTGAAATAAGGCCAGATTTGATGCCTTTTTGAAGAAACAGGTGATACAACAAGGTGGCCGAGGTGGTTTTGCCGTTGGTCCCGGTAATGCCAATAAGTTTCAACCTTGACGCGGGATTTCCGTAATAATTGGATGCCATTTTACCCAATACCGAAGCCGTATCCGGAACCACTATATATGTTATGCTTTCCTTTAATTGGGCAGGCAATTTTTCACATACCACAACCGAAGCGCCCCGCTCAACAGCCTGGTCGATATAATCATGGCCGTCAACTGTAAGCCCTCTGAGTGCTACAAACAGGTTACCGAAGTCTGCTTCCCGCGAATCGAAATTAATGAAACCGACCTGCCTGTCCAGACTGCCCCTGTTGTCTTTAATTTCGATGCCTTGCAGTATGTCTTCCAATGCCTTCTTCATTTAAATTATTCCATTGATTTTACTCGTTTTCTATTATCTCAGCCAATAAAAATCCGTCATTATTCGGTGAATGTCATAGTTAATTCTACCTTATCGCCTTTATCTACCGGTTCTCCGGGCGGGACAGACTGTTTCCTGATGCTTCCCCTTCCCTCCATCTCTACGTTCAGTCCCATATTTTCAAGTATATATATGGCATCCTTAACACCCATTCCAATAACATTGGGCATGATCCTCTCTCCAATATAACGGTTCTTCAGCTCCACCAGTGAATCCTTCTTTCTTGTAACGACCCATTCCGAATCTACATTCTTGTCATTTATCGTGACCCCCAGCTTTTTTAATACGGTGGTCAACTCGCCCCGGTGGCTGTGTTTGGTATAGGGTACTTTATAGCTATTCTCAATCTCATTCCCGGTTATTTTTAATCCTTCATGCATCTCAAAGCTTGTGGCATAAACCTTTTCCGCAATCTCTCTAAATACCGGACCGGCTACTACATTTCCGTAATATACATCTTTTGATGGTGAATTGACAACAACAATACATGAATATTTGGGATCATCCGCAGGAAAATAACCCACGAATGAAGCCTGGTAACTTATCCTGGCTTCTTTCATGTAACCGTATTTTTCATTTGCAATCTGCGCCGTTCCTGTTTTTCCTGCTATCTCAAAGTTCGCATTGCGCAGATTCCGGGCGGTTCCTACCTGAACAACATCTTTAAGGAGTCCCTGGGTTTTACGGATCGTAGAATTTGAAGAAATTGCAGGATTGATTACCTCGCTATCAAAGGATTTTACCAGGTTTCCATGTTCCCTGATCTGCTTGACAAACATGGGCTTGACCATTTCTCCGTCATTGGCTACAGCATTATAAAAAGTGAGGATCTGCATCGGAGTTAGCCTTATTTCATAACCAATGGACATCATAGGAAGAGAAATACCCGACCAGTATTTGTCACCGGGATATCTGATAAGGGGGTCACCTTCACCCTTAATCTCCAGGCCAAGTTTCTCGTCAAGGTTCATGTTGTAAAGACGGTCAACAAACTGATGGGGCTTGTTCTTGTAATTCCGGGTAATTATTTTGGATATCCCCACATTGGAAGAGTGAATAAATGCCTCTCTTACGCTGATCTTTCCATAACCTCCGGGTTTAACATCCGTTAGTTTCTTGTCGTAATAATATACTTCACCGTCTTCTGTATCTACAGTGTCGTCAAGGCTCACATAACCGTCCTCCAGTAATGCCATAATGGAAGCCAGTTTAAAAGTAGAACCGGGCTCCCGGCTTTCTCCGACGGCATAATTATAAATTTCCCTATAAGTGCCCTGATCGGTTTTCCCAAGATTGGCAATTGCTCTAATCTCACCTGTATTTACCTCCATTAAAACCGCTGTGCCATGATCGGCATTATGTTCAATAAGTTGCTCCCTGAGCGCACTTTCAGCTACATCCTGAATATTGATGTTAATGGTGGTGACCACATCTTTCCCGCCTTTGGGTTCCACCTTGTGATCATCTCCTACAGGGATCCATATACCTCCCTGTATGCGACGCATCAGGCGTACCCCTTTTGTACCTTTCAGAGAATTGTCATAAGCACCCTCGATTCCTACAATATTGCCTCCTTCCCAATCGGTAGTATAACCGATTGTACGGGAAGCAAGATTACCATGGGGCTGGATGCGCATATCCTTTTGAATCACAATAAATCCACCTTTATATCGTCCTTTCCGAAATAACAGAAAGGTTCTCAGTTCTTTCAATGCTTTATAGTTGACTCTTTCCTTAATCAGATAAAACCTCTCCCCTTCCTTCCTTGCCTGATATAATTCCCGCCGGTACTGAGCAGCGGATTTATCCTGAAATAACCCTGCCAACTGCCGGGCCAGTGTATCCAGTTTTCTAAAGTAGGTTTTACTATCCATTTTCAAACCGGTACTCCGGGTATCCAGTCTTATCTCATAATAAGGAACAGAGCTTGCGAGTAACCGGTTGTTTGTCGAGTAAATGTCTCCCCTGTTGGACTCGACCACCTCGGTTTTCAGGTTCAGTTCCTCTGCTTTGCTAGTGAGCTCTTTGCCCTGAAATACCTGTATATAAAAAATTTTCCCTGCAATGATAAGCCCAATGAGCAGAATTAAAACATAAACTACTCCGACACGCCACAATATGTCCCTTTTTAACGGCATTAATCTTCTTTACTTTGTACAACAATCTTTTTCGGGGGTGTGACGGACTGTTCCAGCCCCAGATTCTTTTTTCTTATCAGCTTAATGACCTGCGACTGCTGGCTCAAACTCATCAATTCGGCTGAAGTGGTTATTGCTTTTGCCCTTAATTCTTTTACTTCCTCCTGAAGTTCGGAGTTTTTTCTTACCTGTTTCTCTGCATGATAGCGATTACCAATATAGATGAAAGCCAACAGGGTAAGAAAAAGAATATAGGGCAACTGCCTGACCACTTTCTCCCTGGTAAGCAATGAACCACCCAGTAACTCCTTAAGCGAACCAATACGTTTCAGTTCACTTCGTTCCTGGGATTCATCAATAAACTCTATGTTTTTCCTTTTTTTCATACTTACAGCTTTTCAGCGATCCTTAATCTGGCACTTCTTGCCCGGTTATTACCCTTCACCTCTTCAGACGAAGGCACAATAACGCTTTTATTCACCAAAGTAAACGGGGCTATAACATTGCCGTAAAAGTCCTTCACCGGTTCCCCGCTAAACCGGCCACTTTTCATATAATTTTTTACAATCCGGTCCTCTATGGAATGATAAGAAATTACTACCAATCTGCCCCCGCTTTTCAGCATATCCTGGCTTTGTGTCAGAAAATGTTTCAGGTTCTCAAGCTCTCTGTTCACTTCAATCCTCAGCGCCTGAAACACTTTAGCAAGAAACTTGTTCCTATACCGGTAAGGAATACAATCCTTCAAGGCATCTACCAGCTCTGAAGTGGTGGCAATCTCTTTTTCCGTGCGTTTATTCAGTATGGAGTCGACCAGAACACCTGTTTTCCTGATCTCTCCGTAATTCTTGAAAATATTAGTCAATGCACCGGCAGAATATGTATTGATTATATCACTGGCAGTTTGGGTTGCATTTTGGTTCATCCTCATATCCAGCGGAGCATCAAATCGAAAGGAAAACCCCCTTTCGGGAGCATCCAGATGATGGGAAGAAACCCCCAGATCGGCCAATATTCCATCGATCCGATCAAATCCCAGATATTTTAAAAAATTCTTCATATATCTGAAATTATGATTAATAAAAATCAACCGCCTGTCGTTAATTACATGTTTTTCAGCAGCTTTGTCCTGATCAAATGCGATCAGTACTCCGTGTCCAATATTTTCAATGATCCTTGCGGCATGTCCGCCTCCACCATATGTTGCATCAACATAAATGCCTCCGGGCTTCGGAATCAGCCCCTGTATGCTTTCCTCCACTAATACTGGTTGATGAAACATAATCTTTATTCCCCATTTTCTTCGCCTGAATTACCCATAATTTTCTGAGCCAGATTCGCAAAATCGTCCTCCGATTCCTGCATCTTTTCATATAAATGCCTTGCCCATATTTCAATTTTCCCATCCTGACCGGCCATAATAACCTCTTTAGATATCTCCACCGTATCCAGGAGCCTTTTGGGTATCAGCAGCCTGCTATTCCCATCAAGCGACACTTCGGCTGTTCCACGGTAAAAATTCCTCAGGAACCTGTTGTGCTCTTTATCATAAGGGTTAATCTTTTCTCTGATCAACCGGTTTTGCCTGTTCCATTCTTCCATAGGATAGAGGACCAGGCATTTTTCGAAAATATCCTTTTTGACCACAAAATGATCCCCTTCAGAAGAAGTCATCTGCTTCTTAAAAGCCGAGGGGAAGGTGATTCTCCCCTTTGCATCAACTTTGCAAGTATAATCACCTATAAATGTGGCCATACACTACACCTAAAATTAGTATGTAAATATAAAGAAAAAATTACCACTTACAACCACTTTAAACCATTTTTTACCACATTGTTGAAAACTTTTTCCACACAAAAAAGACAAGTAGTAGTCAAAAAGCTTGTCATCAAAGGACTAAAGAATGAAAGATTGTTTGATTCAAGGAAATTTTGTAATTTTATGCTTTTATTTGAAGGATAATAATATGAGGGAATATGGGTGAGGAAAAACAAGGCCTAGAAAAAATTGATGTCAAAGAAGTATTTTACAGGAAAAACCCAAAGGTTGCCAGGCTAATTCCCGGTTTCATATACCGGTATCTCAGAAAAATCATCCATGAGGATGAAATCAATGAGGTTTTGCCTAAGATTTCTCACCTTAGCGGACTCGAATTTGTAAGAGAAGGGCTCCGATACTTTGATATCAACATTAAAACATACGGAAAGGAGCATATTCCCAGGGAAGGAAGATATATATTTGTAGCCAATCATCCGCTGGGCGGCCTAGATGGATTGGCCTTCGGCAAAGAAGTGGGAGACATACATCCCAACCTTCAGTTTATCGTCAACGACATCCTGTTAAACCTTGAAAATCTGAAACCTATATTTGTTCCGGTTAATAAACACGGAAAACAATCTTCAGAATACGTCAGAAAAATTGAGGAAACTTACCGGTCAGATGCCCAGATTCTAAATTTTCCAGCCGGCTTGTGTTCAAGAAAAATAAACGGAAAAATTGTCGATCTGGAATGGCATAAAAGCTTTGTAAACAAGGCCAGAACGCATAAGCGAGACATCATTCCCGTCCATATCAGCGGTAGAAACTCAAACTTTTTCTATAATTTTGCAAAAATACGGGAATTCATAGGGATAAAGAACAACATTGAAATGTTCTTACTGCCCCATGAGATGTTCAAACAACAAGATAAAAATATTGTCATCACTTTTGGCAAACCAATACCTTACACCATGCTTGAAAAAAAGTATAGACCAAAAGAATGGGCTGAAAAAATAAAAGATCACGTTTATCGGTTAAATGAAGATAAGGACAGAGAATTTTCTCCTGCCTGATCATTAAAATTCATAGATTAACTCCTAAACAACAGAAAAATATATGCAAGATATCATAAAACCGGTTGAAAAGTCAGAAATCAGAAAGGAATTAACGTCCGACAAATTCCTGAGACATACCAATTACGGTAACAATGAGCTGTATGTAATAACCAGCCATGATGCTCCTAACACAATGAAAGAAATCGGCAGGTTGAGGGAAGTTACCTTCAGAGCTGCCGGAGGGGGAACAGGAAAAGAGCTGGATCTGGACAAATTTGATTCTTTGGAATATCCTTACAAACAATTAATTTCATGGGATCCCAAGGAGGAAGAAATTCTGGGGGGCTACAGGTATAAAGTATGTAGTAAACAAACCAACCCCGAAGATCTGGCTACACAAAAGCTATTTCATTTTTCCATAAAATTTGTCAAGCAATACCTCCCTTATACCATTGAACTGGGCCGCTCCTTCATCCAACCCAAATTTCAGTCCACCGGTAATACCCGAAAAACACTATATGCCCTTGACAACCTGTGGGACGGACTGGGAGCGCTGGTAGTAAAAAATCCGGACAACAAGTACTTTTTCGGTAAAGTAACAATGTACCCCCATTTCAATCAAAAAGCCCGCGACCTTATTCTTTATTTCCTCCACAAGGAATTTTCTGATGCTTATGATCTGGTGCATCCCAAAAATTCCGAGAAATTAAATTCGAACCCTGACGAACTGGATCAAATCTTTACAGGAAAGAACTATGAAACCAACCTGAAAATCTTATCCCAGGAAGTCAGAAAATTGGGTGAAAACATTCCGCCTCTGATCAATGCCTATATGAATTTGTCACGCACGATGAAAATCTTCGGTACAGCTCTGAACAGATCTTTTGGCAATGTGGAAGAAACAGGGATAATGATTACCATAAGCGATATATATCCCAAAAAGAAAAAAAGACACGTAGAGACGTTTAAAGAAGAAAAAGGAACCTATCAGTAGGCTCTTCTATCACGGCCTTCGATAAAATCGATAAAAGCCCTGTTTACGACTTTATTGCCGCCGGGAGTAGGATAATTGCCTGTAAAATACCAGTCGCCTTTATCATTGGGGCAGGCTTGATGAAGGTTTTCAACCTTTTGATAAACAACCCGCACCTCAGCCTTGATATTTTCTGCTTTCAGCAGCGAACTGATTTTATCCGACAACTCTTCGCGGGTAAACGGTTTATAGATATCTCGCACATAATTGACTATTTCCTCTTTAGGCAAATTTTCCTGCTCCTTGGATTTTTTATACACTTCATTGATCACTTTATCCATCCCCCGCTCCCTGAGTAAAGAAATAGCAGCCTGAAATGCCACCAGGTTACCCAGCTTAGCCATATCGATTCCATAACAATCGGGATATCTTATCTGAGGTGCAGAAGAAACCACTATGATCTTTTTGGGCTCCAGCCTGTCCAGTATCTGTAAAATGCTCTCCTTTAGAGTAGTACCTCTGACTATGCTGTCATCCAAGATAACCAGGTTATCCACCCCCCGGTTCACGATACCGTAAGTAACATCATAAACATGGCTCACCAGATCTTTTCTGCCACTTTCCTGGGCGATAAAAGTTCTTAGTTTAACGTCCTTTATGGCTATCTTATCCACCCGGATCTTTTTGTCGAGCAGCTCGTCCAGAAATTTTTCATCCAGTTTATCCTTGTTCTCCAGGATCTCTTTCTTTTTGTTATTCAACTGATAAGTTTCCAGGCCGCTCAGCATACCATGATAAGCTATTTCAGCAGTATTAGGGATATATGAAAATACGGTATTCTCCAGATCATAATCAATGGCCTTCAATACATCAGGCACAAGCAACTCCCCCAATTTCCTGCGTTCCCTGTAGATATCCCTATCACTGCCGCGGGAAAAATAAATCCGTTCAAAGGAACAGGATTTTCTTTCTTCAGGTACCCGTATTTCTTCTTCTGAAACCTCACCCCTTTTCTTAATGATCAATGCGTTACCCGGGGAGACTTCCCGGACCTCTTCCGCCCGGACATTCATCACTGTTTGAATCACCGGTCTTTCCGATGCACAAACCACTATCTCATCATCCATGTAATAAAAAGCGGGACGGATACCCCTGGGGTCACGCATAAAGAAAGCATCTCCATGACCTACAATTCCAGCTATGGCATATCCTCCGTCCCAGTCTTTGCTGGAAGAATGCAAAATTTTTTTTATGCTGATATTTTCAGCAATCAGTTTGGATATTTCCTTGTTGTCATACCCCTCATTTTTGTATTGCCTGAAAAGCAACTGATTTTCCTCATCCAGAAAATGGCCGACCTTCTCAAGTACCGTTTCGGTATCAGAAAAATCTTTGGGATGCTGACCCAAATCGATTAAAAGCTGAAACAGCTCATCCACGTTGGTCAGGTTAAAATTCCCCGCCAATATAAGATTTCTTGATTTCCAGTTATTTTCACGCATTACCGGATGTACATATTCTATGTTGTTCACCCCGTATGTACCATATCTCAAATGCCCCAGATAAACCTCACCGGCGAAAGGCAGATTTTCCTTAGCCCACACAGGATCTTTCAGAAGATCCGGATTTTTATTCCTGATTTTCTGATGACCTTGTTCCACTTCATCAAAAATCCGTTTAATGGGGGTGCTTTTATTCGTTCTCACCCGGTGGATGTATTTTTCGCCGGGTTTCAGATCAAACTTCAGATTGACCAGCCCGGCACCATCCTGACCACGGTTATGTTGTTTTTCCAATAAAAGATACAGCTTATGCAATCCATACATCCATGAACCATACTTCGCCTGATAATATTCCAGCGGTTTCCGAAACCTGATCATTCCAATGCCGCATTCATGCTTTATCTGATCACTCATTTCTCATCTTTTGATTCATTCAACTCCGGGAAATTAATTTTATCCGGTACAACAAAAGCAGAGGGAAATTCATTCCTGATTCTTTTCAGATGCTTAATGGCCTCTATCTTGGTTCGAAAATCCCCTACATAGACTTTCCACCAGTTATCGTCATAATCACGATATATCGGTATATCCGGAAATTTTTCGTGAAAC
The DNA here is from genome assembly GCA_018334875.1 of Bacteroidales bacterium. Lineage (NCBI taxonomy): Bacteria > Pseudomonadati > Bacteroidota > Bacteroidia > Bacteroidales > Bacteroidales bacterium. Next base: position 23,294 of record JAGXLC010000028.1, read on the forward strand.
TCAGCCCTTAACTCCTCGGACTCTTCCCGGGCCTGTGTACCAATATCAGCATAAATTCGTATACGGTATCCATCTATTTCCGGATTCTCTTTGTTCTTTGCAATGTGCTTTAAAACCAAATTACTAATTGCACTATCCTGCTGAATACGCATATTATTGTCACTCTTCTCTTCAATTTGACTGAAAACATCGGGGGAAAGTTGTTGTATTGAATTCTCCTGCCCTGATGCGAGCAACGGAGGTAGAATCAATAACACAATAAAATAAAACAATCTCATAGCTTTTGCTTTTTAGGTCACAAAATTAAACAAATTTAAATCATCTTTTATTATATAAGTTGTGATCTCTGAGCAAAGAGACTATCTACTTAAATCCAGTGTGCTTTTTCTGTTAAAGTTCAGCTTTTTTCTATAAAGAAACGATTTGGCCGTTAAAGAACCTTTTATGGATAAATTTACCTTCCCGTTTTTCAGAATACTCATAACAGACATACCACCGGAAAGTAGATCGGAATAATCCACCTTCAATAAGACCTCATGCGTTTTATCCGAATTGGCAGGAAGTTTGACTTTTTCCGTACTCTTTATGTCTCCTGCTTTTTTTTCATTGATAAAAGCCGAGCCTTCAATCCCGGTTACATTGATCCGGTAAATATTGGGATTACGAATAGGTAGTTCCAGGCTGAGATCAACAGTACTCCCGGAAAGGGATTTCACTTTCAGATTTCTTGGTTTACCCACTTCCAAAGGTTCGTAGGTTTTGCACCCAATCAAACCCAACAGCGCGATAATAATGATGAAGCGTTTATATTTCATAAACCATAAATTTCCTTTGATTCAGGGAACAAATATAAATCCATTTTTTGAATTGATTGGAATTATTTAAATGAAGAAACAAAGTTTCGGTAAGTACTGACTACCCCTTGATTAAACGTCAATAAAAAAATTCCAGCCGACGAATGTACGATAACGTACAAAGGGTGTCTTCTGCCGGACGGTAATTCCATACCGCTATACATCATTTTAGCTATCCAATACACTGAGCTTCATATGTTTGTATTTGATTGGCACACAATTTGATTTATCTGGTATGTCAATAAAAAATAAACCATTAAAAGGAGGGAAAATGATTAAAAATTACTTGAAAATAGCATTTCGTAACCTTTCAAAGTATAAAGGATATGCATTGATCAATATCTTCGGACTGGCTATCGGGCTGGCCAGTGCCATACTGATCATGCTCTTTGTGCAGGATGAACTCAGTTACGATAAAAATCATGCTAAAGCCGACCGGATTTACCGGGTAGGTTTAAAGGGTAAAATCAAAAAGGATGATTTAAACACAGCGGTAACGTGTTATCCGATGGCCTCCACTTTAAGGGAAGAATACCCTATGGTTGAACAGGCCACAAGACTCCAGCCGAGAGAAGATGCCCTGATAAAAATTGGCAGCAAACAACATATGGAGCAGCAAATGCTTCTTGCAGATTCTAATGTATTCGACATATTTACCATGCCATTTATCCAGGGAGACCCTAAAACAGCATTGAAAGAACCCAATACCGCAGTACTGACCCGTTCGGTTGCCCAAAAGTATTTTGGAAATGAAAACCCGGTAGGCAAAGTCATCGAATGGGTCGACGGCGACCAAGAGCTTCAAGTAACAGGAGTCATAGAAGACTGTAAAAACAACAGCCATTTTCAATATAATGTATTGGTCTCATTTACAACCTCTTCAAGGGCCAATAGTCAACTCTGGATTGGAAATAATGTATACACATACCTAAAGTTACAGGAAGGGGCATCTCCGGAAAAATTAAAGGAACAATTCCCCACACTCGTTGAAAAATACGTAGGTCCCCAAATAGAGCAGGCCATGGGTGTAAGCATGGAAGAATTTAATAAACAGGGAAACCAATGGGGGTATTTTCTCCAGCCTTTAACCGATATCTATCTGCATTCAGATTTGAATAATGAGCTCGGAAAGACAGGAAGCATCAACAATGTTTATTTCTTTTCCATTATAGCTTTGTTTTTGATACTGATTGCCGCCATCAACTTTATGAATCTTTCCACGGCCAAATCAGCCAACCGGGCAAAAGAAGTCGGCATCCGAAAAGTTACCGGAAGCAACCGAAGCCAACTCATCAGTCAGTTTTTATCAGAAGCCATAATGATCAGTTTCATTGCCCTGCTAGTGGCTGTGATTCTGGTAAAGCTCACCTTACCTGCTTTCAATAATCTGGCACAAAAATCACTTTCCTTTAATTTTATGGAAGATCCTTTATTTTTAATAGGTATTATACTCTTTGGAGTGATCGTGGGTTTATTGTCAGGCAGCTACCCGGCTTTTTACCTGTCCAGATTCAATCCTTCCAACGTATTGAAAGGAAATTTGAGTAGCGGATCAAAAAATTCAAAGCTCAGGGGACTATTGGTGATATTTCAGTTCATCATAACCATTATTTTGCTTATAAGCACTTTCGTTGTATCCCGGCAAATGAATTTTGTTAACAATAAAGACCTCGGGTTCAACAAGGAGCAGGTAATGGTGATTAACCGAACCAGTCCACTTGGCAGTCAAGCAGAAACATTCAGGCAGGAAATTCTCAAAAACCCAAAAATAAATCGTGCCAGCTACTCGTTACACGTGCCGGGAACTATAGAATCCAACACTGCCTTTTATGAAGAAGGGACTTCTGCGCAACAGTCCGTTGTAATCGATTACACGGGTACCGATTGTTACTTTGACGAAACCTATAATCTGAAAATGGCCTCCGGCAGGTTTTTTTCAGAGGATTATGCAACAGATTCCCTGTGTGTAGTAATCAACCAAGCGGCTGCGCAAAAACTTGGTCTTGAAGAGCCAGTGGGGAAAAAATTATACCTTGTGAATCCACGGGAAGAAGATCGGGGCTACAAAATAATCGGTGTTACCAAAAATTTCAATTATGCATCCCTGCATCACAAAATCAGGCCTCTGGTAATGATCTATATAAATTCTTATCCCGGGAACCTTTCTCTAGTGCTAAATCTTTCACAGCTTGATGAAACCATTCGTTTTCTTGAGTACAAATGGAATAATATCGTTCCGGGACAACCTTTTCAGTATTCATTCCTGAAAAATGACTGGGAGGCAAAGTATCGGCAGGAAGAACGGGCAGGTACCATTTTCAGATTATTCTCTATGCTGGCCATCTTCATTGCCTGCCTGGGATTGCTTGGTCTGGCATCCTTTATGGCAGAACAACGAACCAAAGAGATTGGCGTAAGAAAAGTGTTTGGTGCTTCAGTGTCATCAATCATGGTTATTCTATCAAAAGAGGTGGTAATACTTATCGGAATTTCTACCCTAATCGCATGGCCGGTGGCATATTATTTCATGAATAACTGGTTACAAGATTTTGCCTACAGGATTGAACTCAGCTTGCTGACCTTTATACTGGCTTCCATAACGGCTTTTGGAATTGCATTACTGACGATTGGTCACAGAGCCTATAGGGCAGCTACAGCCAATCCGGCTGAATCACTTAAAGACGAATAAAAACAAGGATCAAGCTGCTAAGCGTTCCAATACACTATATATTCAAAGGAACCGGGAAATTACAAATTTTCCCGGTTCCTTTCATTCCGTCTTTTCCATAAAAAATTAAAAGGACCATTTTCACCGGTTAATCCGCCTCCATGTCCTCTGCCATAAGATACGCTGCACCCAACACACCGGCACTGTCGCCCAGTTCCGGTCTGACAAATTCGGTTTCCAGTGTATGATTGAAAACGAACTTTTTTGCCTGAGCTCTGCCATTTGTATATAAGGTATCGATGTTACCTACACCGCCTCCCAAAACCACAATTTCAGGATCCACGATATTGATTACCCGGCCTTC
>JAGXLC010000029.1 GCA_018334875.1 Bacteroidales bacterium
AAGCCTTCATCGCGCGGTCTTAAAACAATCATAATCGAACAGTCCTGTGAAATCTTTATTTTATCTATCAGTCGGTACTATCCAACCAAAAAATTGGTATATATTCGCAACGTTACATTAAATACAGGCACACATGAAAGCGATACGAGACAATTTTTATGAAGCCCGTGATATTCTGGAACAATTTATTTCCAGCGAAGAAAACCTCAATGCTATTGAGCAGGCCGGCAATTTGCTCGTGAAAGCCCTTCAAAACGGAAAAAAGATCATTTCCTGCGGCAACGGCGGTTCTATGAGCGATGCCATGCATTTTGCCGAAGAACTCACCGGCCGCTTCCGGGAGGACCGCAAACCTTTCCCGGCCATGGCCATTTCAGACCCCACCCACCTCTCCTGCACCTCCAACGACTATGGCTATGATCACGTATTCTCCCGCTATGTGGAAGCCTTTGGCAATGCCGGTGACGTGTTGCTGGGCATCAGCACAAGCGGCAATTCGGGCAATATTGTAAAAGCCGTGGAAGTAGCCAGAGAAAGGAACATGAAGGTCATAACCCTAACCGGTAAAGATGGTGGAAAGCTCAGCCGGATGGCCGATGTGGAAATCCGTGCCCCCCGTTCGGCTTATTCCGACAGAGCCCAGGAGATCCATATCAAGGTAATACACTCACTGATACATTTTATAGAATTGAAGTTGGGGAATGTGAAATAATTTTCTTATCTTCCCTCCTCAAAATACGCAAAAATGCTGGTCAAGACTTATGGTAGCGCAGTGCAGGGAATCGATGCCACCACAGTAACCATAGAGGTGAACGATTTCCAGGGCATCAACTTTCATCTGGTAGGCTTACCTGACAATGCCGTCAAAGAAAGCCAACAACGGATCTTTTCCGCAATAAAAACCAATAATCTCGAGATTCCCCGGAAAAAGATCGTTATTAACATGGCACCCGCAGACATCCGCAAGGAGGGATCGGCCTACGATCTTCCTCTGGCCATGGGCATCTTGTCTGCTACGGACCAGATTCAGGCCAGCGGACTGGAAAATTATGTGATCATGGGGGAATTGTCGCTGGATGGAGGCGTGCAGCCCATCAAAGGAGTATTGCCCATTGCCATAAAAGCACGGGAGGAAGGATTTAAAGGATTTATCCTCCCGGAAAAGAATGCCCGGGAAGCTGCTGTAGTCAATGAACTGGATGTTTACGGCGTGCAAAATCTGAGTGAAGTGATCCGTTTCTTCACAGGAGAGAAAACCCTGGAAAGAACCATAGTCAACACCCGGGAAGAATTCTTTGCCAACCTGGCCAATCATGAAATTGATTTCTCCGATGTCAAGGGACAGGAGAATGTAAAAAGGGCTCTGGAGATAGCAGCAGCCGGAGGACACAATGTCGTTATGATTGGCCCTCCCGGTGCCGGAAAGACCATGCTGGCCAAGCGTCTTCCTACGATCATCCCTCCCCTCACACTCCATGAGGCGCTGGAAACAACAAAAATTCATTCTGTGGCGGGAAATATGGATCCGGAGTCCTCCCTGATGACACGCAGACCCTTCAGAACCCCCCACCATACCAGCTCTGATGTAGCCCTGGTGGGAGGAGGGAGCTATCCCCAGCCCGGAGAAATATCACTGGCCCACAACGGGGTACTGTTCCTGGATGAACTGCCGGAATTCCCCAGATCGGTACTGGAAGTAATGCGCCAGCCTCTGGAAGACCGCGTGATCACCATCTCAAGGGCCAAATTTACCGTAGAATATCCGGCCAGCTTTATGCTGGTGGCATCCATGAATCCATGTCCCTGTGGTTACTACAACCATCCGGACAAGGAATGCGTTTGTACACCGGGTAATATACAACGTTACATGAACAAAATCTCCGGCCCCCTCCTCGATCGCATCGATATTCATATCGAAGTGGTGCCGGTTTCCTATGAAGAACTATCCGACGTGAAACCGGCCGAAAGCAGTGACGAGATAAGGCAAAGGGTCAACGCCTCGAGGGAAAGGCAGGCGCAGCGGTTCGAAAAACACAACAACATCTATTCCAATGCACAAATGCACAGCAAAATGATACGGCAGTACTGTGAGATCGATTCAGCAGGCAAAAACCTGCTAAAAAGGGCCATGGACAATGTAGGACTATCGGCCCGGGCCTACGACAGGATACTGAAAGTGTCACGTACCATTGCCGACCTGGAAGACAGTGAGGCCATCCAGGCCCACCATCTGGCCGAAGCCATCAACTACCGCAGCCTCGACCGGGAGAATTGGGGGAGCTGAAGGCATACCAAACTATAACCCATCAATACAAGGTTAAAGTTATGGGAACAGATACGCAAAACAATTGGTTGAATTAAAGTTTATCCACTCCAGGAACCTTATAAAGCAGTAGAAAAAATTGAACCTGGCGGCATATAAGTATATGGAATTAACCTGAGATTTTGAATTGATCATAATGTATTAATTTTATTTTTTTGTATATTTAAACATTAAAAAATTAAACAAATGAGCAAGTTACCCAATGCTCCGCTGTTAGAAGTTGTTTTCGAACTTACTTGGGACAATCGGAATAAAAATGAATTAAAAGATTTTCAGTACTTGCATGGAGACTTATATTCTAAATTAAAACACAAATATCCTGATAGAATATCTCTTGTACCTCCAGAAGTACCTTATGAGGTTTTAATAAAAAAAGTTGTGCATCAATTCAGAAAATCTAAAAATGGTTACCCCTTATTTCAAGTTGGACCGGGAATACTGACTTTAAATACAATTGATGATGAGTATTATTGGGAAGTTTTTTATAATAATGCTAGTGAGTTATTAAATGCTTTTATAGATGTAAATCCCTTTGATGAAAATAAAAATTATCATCCAAATTTAAATTATTATGATTTTTTCCCATTTGACTTTGAAAACCAAAATGTTTATGATTATTTAAATAAAAAATTTAATATAACATTTAAACAGAATTTTTTAAATGTCGAAGTTAATCCAAATGGGTTAAACATTGGGTTTTATTATAAAACATCACTAGGAAATATTAATGTGAATTTTCGTAGAGGAAAAGCACATAATAGAGATGGAATTGTTTTACAAACAAAATTACTTGGACAAGCGTATAAACTTAATAAAGATGCACTCTTATCTTGGTTATCAGAGGCGCATAAATTTTGTAGCGAGACATTTAAAAATTTAACAGAAGGAGAATTATACGAATCTTTTAAAAAATGAAATTATGGATTTACAAACACAAAGTAATCTTGAAGTAAATGAAGAACAGGAGAAGTTTGATATAACTACTTTTGCTGGTTTTTGGACGAGAGATGAAGATTTGTATGATGTAGTAAATTTCTTATTGACAAATCTGGAATTATTTTATATCGAGGAAAATCCCATAGAAACCACATTAAGTTTTTATAATATAGAAGAATCTGAAAATACTTTCATAGAAAGAGAAGATGATTCAGAAGAAGATTATGATATTGATTTTAAACCCGATTATCCCAAGCATAGAATGAAAGTTAGGATTCGATCTGTTAAAGACCATGAACCAAAAGCCAATATATAGATGTATTATCCTTGGTATGATGATTCAATAAGCTTTTCAAGAGAAATTGAACAAGGGGATTTTATTCCTAAATGTCCTATTATAATCCCTCCTAAAATTATATTACAAGATTCAGAGCCTGAAGTAGATGTATTATTCATTAATTCTATCGTTTTATCCCAATCTTGTGATCTTGCTAATAATAAGTTAGAAATCGTTTTGGTTTGTCCATATTACCCTTTAAATAAATTTATTGAAGATTCACCAAACAATCTTAAAAAATCAAAGGTTATGAAAAATATGGTCAAAGGAAATTATGCTGGTTATCATTTACTCAATAAACAATCTGGTATTTTTGATGAACCAAAAGTTGTCGACTTTAAAAATGTTTATGGAATTCATTTTGAGGTTTTGAAAGATATTGCAGGTTCATTAGAAAAAAGAGTTAGCCCGAATTATTCACAAATAATTCTGACGCTATTGAAAAACCTGGCTTTTTGCTTCAATAAATTTCGCAAAAAAGCCGGTTTTTCTAATGCGGGGTTGCCTGCATCCATCCCGCAACCTATCCCGCATTCAAAAACTTTCCCGCTTACCAGCGGGATTCGTTTTTGAATAATGCAGGTTAGATTATTGCCTCCTTATAGGGAACATTTGTCACAAGCATTTGCAAGATATTTTATGAGAGTTGGTTTGCCACAAGATATAGAAATAGAAGATTAATAAAACCCTTTACAACATGATAATGATCAGGCCGCGGTAGCCGGCAAAACCATGCTGACCAAACGGTTGCCAACAATAATACCGCAGCCTCGACAGAGAAAACCAGGGAAGCTGAAGGCATATCCGTGAAAGATGTTTTATCCTTGAATGATATAATATCCCCAAAATTTGCTAATTATGAAATTCCAAAAACTAAGCAACCTTATTCTGTTTCTCTTCTTTGTCTCATCAGCATTTTTTCTGAGCGCATTTATATTCAGCCAAAACCTGGATAAAGCACATGAGTCTGAAATCAATGCTGATATTAAGTCTATATCTCCTTCCCAGAAAAACCCTTTCTACTTTTCCTGGAAAGAGAAACCCGTTTTTCTGCTTGGCGCAGCAAATTTTCATAGCTGGACTCCCATCAGCAGACCGGAAAATGTAAACATCAAACAGCAAATGGATCGGCTGGCCAAAGCCATCGGGAAAATCAACAGCCCAAATGTTCTTGGATTTGTCAGATGCCTGCCTTACGACCCGGCAAATCATATGCATGATGGCAATGTACCCACTGTATTGCAACCCTGGCGGAAAACAGAGGATGGACGATATGATCTGACCCGGTTCAATCCTTCATGGGAAGAACGGCTGCATCATTATCTGGAGGTGGCATTGGAACGGAATATCATTGTATCGCTTGAAGTGTGGGACGACTGGTCCGTTACCCGTGGCCCCGGAGGACAATACGATCCAGGACCTGATGGAGCCTGGAATGCCCACCCCTTTAATCCGAAAAACAATGTAAATTATGATGCCACTGTGTTGCCGGACACCACTTCAGCCTGTGGTGCTCCTTTCTACAGCACCATTCCTTCGGATGCAAACAACCAGACCGTACTCAAGCTTCAGCAAAATTACGTGGATCAGTTGATGGCCATCGCCGGTGATTATCCCAATGTGATCGTTAACATCTCCAACGAAAGCCGGGCCAACCTGAAATGGAGCCTATACTGGACAAATTATGTCCGCAAAAAACTGCCAGAGGGATATATGATAGGCGAAATGCCTTCCACAAACCGCAAGGATGGCGGAGGTCAGTGCCAGTACAAATTCAGCCCGCTTACCCTCTCAATGGATACGAATTATGATTACGTAGATATCTCTCAGGGGGTATCGGGCCATGAATTCAATACAATAACCGATCAGGTGATCAAAGGGGCACAAAGGATCCGTTCATACCGGCAAAGGATGCACACCCAGGGACAGGTAAAGCCTTTGGTGCTTTCCAAAGATTATACACGCGATGAACAGGGCGGCAGAATGGTTCTGTGGAGCCGCTTTACAGGAGGAGCCGCTTCTGCCAGATTTCACAGACCTTCAGGAGACCATGGAATGGAGGTCATCGACTTCCAGCATGAAACGGTAAAAAATCTGGGAAAATTCATTGCAACGCTTCCTTTCTGGAGCATGGCACCAGCACCCGATAAGATTCAATCCCTTCCGTTGAATGTCCGGGCCAATGTACTTGCCCAGGAGAAAGGCCATATCGTAGTGCAGGTAATCAGCGGCAAAAAGGGAGATGAAATTTCACTGGATATGGCAACCGGGCAATGGACCTTTGAATGGATAGACCCAAAAACTTATGGAGAATCAAGAAAACATACATTAAAAGTCAACAAAGAAGCCACCATAAAAATTCCGGAAGATAAAAAACATCAAATCCTTCATTTGTACCCTGTCAACCATTAATAAGTCAGCCGTACTGAAAAGGAAACGGATAATTTCATAAAAAGAGACAGAAAGGTCTTGCATCGGCTGGCATTACATGCCCTATTAAACCCTTGGGCAGTACTCCTTAAACATGGAAGTAACCAGAGCGTTTTTAATGGTCATGGTTTGGTCAGTTAAAATTTTCATTTAAATTTGTCACATCATTTATAAACAAATGGAAATGTATTTTTTCCTTGTTGATGTGGGATGTATTAGTTAAAACCAAATAAATCGTGTGCATATGGACTACATTATTTACAGCATTCCTGTACTGGCAGTATTGGGATTTATATTTATCGTGTGGAAAACTTCCTGGGTAAATAAACAATCGGAAGGAACCCAGAAGATGCAAGACATTGCCGGCCGTGTAAGAGCGGGAGCAATGGCATTTTTACAGGCGGAATACAAATATCTTGTTGTTTTTGTGGTAGCTGTGGCTATCCTGTTGTTCTTTAAAAGTACTACAGAAGCAGATTCCAATGGCTTTGTAGTCATTTCGTTTATCGTCGGGGCATTCTTATCTGGTTTGGCCGGAAATCTAGGTATGCGGATAGCTACCAAAGCCAATGTAAGAACAACCGAGGCGGCAAAAAACTCCTTAGGCAAAGCCTTGGGTGTTGCCTTCAGCGGAGGATCCGTAATGGGCATTGGCGTTGTTTCTCTGGGTATAATAGGACTGAGTGTTCTATTCATTCTTTTTCATTTCGTAATTGGCGCCAACTGGTCTTTAGCAATGGTCCTCAATGTAATCTCCTCTTTTTCACTGGGAGCATCATCCATTGCACTTTTTGCGAGGGTAGGCGGAGGAATTTATACCAAAGCTGCTGATGTAGGTGCAGACCTGGTAGGTAAAGTAGAAGCAGGAATTCCGGAGGATCACCCGTTGAACCCGGGTACCATTGCCGACAATGTAGGCGATAATGTGGGCGACGTTGCAGGCATGGGAGCCGACTTGTTCGAATCGTTTGTAGGAGCAATTATCGCAACCATGGTTCTTGGGTCTGCTTTTGTGGCTTTGCCTCCCTTTCAGCAAGGATTTGAACTGGGCGGAATCATATTACCTTTAGCCCTTGCCGGGGTTGGCATTCTTACATCAATACTGGGAACCTTCTTTGTTAGGGTTAAATCCGGAGGCGATCCCCAGAAAGCATTAAATAAGGGCGAATCGATTTCAATGGCCATCATGGTTGTTGCATCTTTCTTCCTTATTCAATGGCTTCTTCCTTCATCATGGACGAGTAAAACACTGATAGGAGGAGCCCAAACCTATACATCTCTTAATGTATTCTTTGCTGCGTTGGTTGGTATAGCAGTGGGATATCTTATAGGAAAAGTTACCATATACTTTACATCCACAGGCACGAAACCGGTAAAGGGCATAGTGAATAAATCCATTACCGGCGCAGCCACCAACATTATGGCAGGTCTGGAAATAGGCATGTTATCAACTGCCATTCCGGTTTTGGGAATAGCTGCAGGTATCATTATCGCTTTCAGTCTGGCAGGATTATATGGTATAGCCATTGCAGCAGTTGCCTTGCTTGCCAATGTAGGTTATCAGTTATCCGTGGATGCTTACGGGCCCATAGCCGATAATGCCGGAGGAATGGCTGAAATGAACGAGCTGCCTTCGGAAGTAAGAGACAGAACGGATAAGCTGGATGCAGTAGGGAATACAACCGCTGCTATTGGAAAAGGATTTGCCATTGGCTCGGCTACACTTACTGCATTGGCCTTATTCTCTGCATTCATGCAACAGGCCAACATAACAAACATTGATATAGCCAATCCTACAATTATAGCTGGATTGCTTGTGGGAGCTATGCTGCCGTTCCTGTTTTCATCACTGGCTCTGGGCGCCGTTGGAAGGGCTTCCAGGTCAATGATTGAAGAAATTCGACGCCAGTTTAATACCATCCCGCCTTTGACCGAAGCCCTGAAAGTATTGAAGAAATACGGCGGCGAAGTTGAAGATGTCAGTGATGAGGAGCGAAAGACACTGGAAGATGCCGATGGCTCGGCCGATTATCAAAAATGTATTGCCATATCTACAAAATCCTCACTTAGAGAAATGATGCTGCCAGGAACACTGGCTGTTGCAACACCCGCATTGGTAGGTTATATTGGAGGACCCCAGATACTGGGCGGCATGCTGGCAGGCGTTGTTGCATCAGGTGTGCTGATGGCAATTCTACAGGCCAATGCAGGCGGTGCATGGGACAATGCCAAAAAAATGGTGGAAGAAGGTTACGAATATCAGGGTGAATATTACGAAAAAGGCAGCGATACGCACAAAGCTACTGTGGTTGGTGATACCGTAGGAGATCCGCTGAAGGATACCTCAGGGCCTTCCCTGAATATTCTGATCAAGCTGATGTCCATTGTAGCCCTGGTAATTGCACCGGGTATTGCCCTACAAGAATCAGATCAAAAAGCTGAAAATGACGAAGCTTCTGAAAAAGAAATCACCACCGAAGCCAGTCAGTCTGAAATGTACGATGCGGGCAAGACCTTACATCTGAAAGATTATTTGAGTGCTAAAAAACAAAATGTTGCCATGGATTATATTAGCATTCATGCGAATAAGGTATTGGCTGGTCCTGCTTTTCTCGGTGCAACAGCCCTTACTCCACAGGAATACAAACACCGGCAACACATAAAACCTCTTCAACTTATCATACGTTAAGTACCATATTTGCCGGTTTTAACGGATGTTACAAAAAAAAGCCCGGTGCTCCCGGGCTTTTTTTATATTTGTACTTTATGGCATAGTATTTGATAAAGAAGATGGAGAAAAAATGAATCATATAATGAAAAACATGCATCTTACCCTTTTATCGGCGGTTGTATTATCGTTCGCTATTATCTTAGGATCCTGCGAAAACAATGAAAATGAAATATCTTCAGAAGATACTTCAGTCATTCAGGATGATGCATTGAGTGCTGAACTGTTCGAAGATGCTTTTACTGAAACGGATCTGGTAGTGGAAGAACAACTAAAAGAATTTAAAGGTGAGAAGGAAGATAGTTGTAAAACGGTCACCATGGAAAAGCTGGATTCAGATACACGAAAAATTATCATAGATTATGGTGAGGGGAACTGTGAAGATTTTCATGAAAGGGTAAAAGAAGGCAAAATTCTGATCACTCTGTCAGGCAAATACAGAAATAAAGGTTTTACAAGAACCGTTACCTTTGAAGACTACTTCGTGAATGATCACAAAGTAGAAGGCACCAAAACCATTATCAATCAAGGCCCCAATGACAAGGGTAATGTAACGTACACAGTAACACTGGAAAATGGTAAAATAACAACCCCTGAAGGCGATGTGATTACCAGAGAATCCGAGAAAACGAGGGAATGGATACAGGGATATGAGACGCCCCTCTATAAATGGGACAATAAGTATAAAGTAACCGGTAAGGCTACGGGTATCAACCGCAACGGCCTAAGATATACCCGGAGTATCAATGACCCGCTTCATGTGTCGGCCAAATGCCGGTTTATTCTTTCAGGTACCGCAGAAATTAAACCGGCGGATAAATCCTCCATACTTATAGATTATGGGGACGGCTCCTGTGATGACAAGGCCCAGGTCACCTTAAACGATAAAACCAAGGAAGTTCGATTAAAGTGATGGTATGGTTTAATCTTTATAGAAAGGAGGCTTTTTTGAAAAGCCTCCTTTTTTCTATATATTCTAAGTAAATACCCTTCATATCCACGTGGACCAAAGTATTCTACGCACAGAAAATTCCTTTATATATAAGATTAAGTGATTCAATCACCCTGTAAATACCTCAATTTGTATTCACGCCAGGTACTCATTGACTTGGTCAAAGCAAGTTCGCAATCCTGATTGATGTTATAGCACTGAAGGCCGAAGAGCCCTTCATAACCGTTATCTTTTAAATATTTAACAAGCTCGTATGTATCAAAGGTACCTTCTCCTAGTGGCTGGATGAGCCTGTCCCAACCCATCTTTTCAGTATTCCCCGCATCGGCTCCGTTTATGGAAACCATAAACAGATATGGTAAAGCTTGCTGAATTGCCTCTTTCCAGCCTTCTTCTCCCTCAACTTTAAGATAATGACAGGTATTGAAAACAACACCAGCATTTTCGCGATCAACCATTTGAGCCAGTTCTACCGAATGCTCAACGGTTTCACAATAATTATTTGCATGGGGATAAATGGCTATTTTTGTATTATAGGGTTCAGAAAAATCAGCCAGTTCACGAATCCCAAGGGCAAATAGCTTATTGCCCTTCTTTTTGTTGTCCATGTATTTATCAGTATTCAGAAACAATGTAACGACCAGATCCCGATCCTTTGAATCTTTTATTACTTCTTTAAGCCCTTCTTTATAGGTAATTTCGCCATTATCGGTAAGCGTCATTCCCCAATATATTTCAGGCATCTTTAGACCGGCCTCATCAAGCGTCGCACGTCGTTTGCGATAATCCTCACTTATGTGGCCTGCTAACCCATCAAAACCCACCTTTTTTATCAAATCGGCCTGGCCCTCAAAAGTTTCTGGTGCATTGGGCAGTGTACGCACTCCATTATTAAAACAATAAAAAGTATTATCAAGATTCTTTTTTTGAGAAGTTGAACACCCAAAAAAAGTTACCATCAATGCGAATATTAAAATGTTTTTCATCTTTCCTTATTTTAGATTAAATTGTTGAAATTTATTCATCCAGTCCACCACATGCTTGTCAATCCATTTTTCACGGAACGGGCGGGTCATCATTGCATTGGCAGCATTATCATTAAGAAACTTACCTGACTTTTGGTCCCAATTAACCTTTCGGCCAAGTTTAACAGATATCAGTCCCATCATGGTTAAAAAGTAAACATTATTGCCCACTTCTAGCGGTTCAAGAGTAGGATCGCCTGTTTCAATACTTCTTAAGAAATCGGCTTTATCCGATAAGGTTCCTTTGTATGAAATATCATTCTTCCCCGGCTCAAACTTTAAAAGCGAATCACGACTTACGGTAAGCTTATCCGGATATTCATTCTTTACCCAACCATCCGTACCGATAAATTTTACGTAGGGAGCATCAATTTTATACCTTAGTTTTAAACCATCCGAATATTCATAAGTAATATCAAATGTGTTGATGGTGTTCCACAGACCACTATCGAAAGTACCTGTTCCCTTTGCGGATACCGGCAATTCATACTCTTTTTTCATACCCCATAGTGCAATATCATTAAGATGAGCTCCCCAGTTGGTAATCATCCCATTGCAATAATCTGAAATCCGGAGCCATCCAGGACGGGTGTTAACTGTTTTGGGATCATGAACACGTTTTAAAGTATAAGGTGCCGGAAAGGCCGGTCCCAACCACATATCATAATTCAGATCATCCGGCACAGGCATGTTTTCTTGCGGCCCTACTGCACTCCCACTTAATTCGCCGGGAACGCCGACCTCTACTTCAACCAGTTCACCAATCAAACCATTATGGACCATTTCCACCGCACGATTCATTTCCCTTATGGAACGAAATTCACTATCCAGCCTGTTAGCCACACCCTTCTTTTTTACTGCCTCAACAACAGCGTTTCCATGAGCCGGGGCAACAGTAAATGCTTTTTCCATACAAACATGTTTCCCTGCCAGTGCTGCAGCAATTGTTGCCGGGGCATGCCAGTGATCCGTAGTTGAGATCATTACGGCATCCACATCTTTATCACCAATTAAATCCCTGTAATCATCATACTTTTTTACTCCTTTATAAGATTTTCCTGCATTTGAATAGGCATCATTTACTACTTTTGCTGCCAGGTTCATCCGCCAGGAATCAACATCATTTACAGCTACCACACGGCAATTACCTTGTTTTAAAAATCCGTTTTTCAGATTTACATTCACAGCCTGCCTGCCGGTTCCAATCATACCCACATTAATCTGATTGCCTGGGGCTGACTTACCAAGTACAGTTGATGGTACAACTGATGGTAGAATCAGCGTTCCGGCAGCTATAGCCGAAGATTTTTTTAAAAATTCACGACGAGAATTGTTCTTAGGTTTCATAAATTTTTAGTTTTTAATTTAGTAACTATTTAAGGTTTCAAGCATTGCTTCAATATTTTCAGGGGGGACCTCGGCCTGAATATTATGCACTGTACTAAACACAAAGCCTCCATCAGGAGCAAGCGTTTCAATGTTTCTTTTTACATCTTCTTTTATATCCTCCGGCTTGCCAGAAGGCAGAATATCCTGAGTGTCTACTCCACCTCCCCAGAAAGTGATATCTTTTCCAAAGTCCTTTTTCAGCTGAAAGGGTTCCATTCCACTAGCCCTTACATGAACAGGATTAAGAATATCTACTCCCAATTCAATCAAATCAGAAATAATGGGACGTACATTCCCGCAGGAATGAAACATCAACTTTTTGTCGGGTGCCTTCTCTTTAATGAATTTTAATACTCTGGCAAAATGTGGTTTGTAGTATTGTCGAAACTGCTCAGGATCAATTAACTGTGACTGCTGAGTACCGTAATCGTCTCCTTCTCCGATAATGTCTACCACATCGCCCAACTCATTCAAGGCAGCTTCCCAGAATTCAATTTTCAGATCAGCCAGTTTACCAATCAGTTTATCCGAATTTTCCGGATACATAAACGGGTCAAGCATGGAGTTCTCCATGCCACGTATACGCTGATGCATTTCAAACAATCCGGCACACAACCCTTTCGTAAAAACCATCTTTCCCTGTTGCCGGAATAGTCTCGCCTGTTCCCGTAATCCGGAAAATCTCCTCTTATCTGCAGCATCGGGCCAGGGATAACGCTCAATGATACCTTCCTCACCAAAATCTATATCCTTCAAAGGGCTTTTAACCAAGGTAAACCAGTAACCATCCTTTGGGTAATGATGTTCAA
Organism: Bacteroidales bacterium; assembly: GCA_018334875.1. Lineage (NCBI taxonomy): Bacteria > Pseudomonadati > Bacteroidota > Bacteroidia > Bacteroidales > Bacteroidales bacterium. The sequence goes on from JAGXLC010000029.1 coordinate 12,930, forward strand.
ATCCCCACTCATCATGATATGCGTAATGATCACCTCCATCTTGAAGTTTCGAATAAACATCCCAGTTGTGGCTTGTCAGGGGAAAAACGCCCCTGACATCGGCCTTAACTTCTTCCAGGAATTCTTGGGAAGGCACAACAATTTGCTGGATAACATCAGACCAAACCGGGTTTTCCGGTTGTTTGCCAAGGTATTTCAAGTAATTCTGGTAGGCTGTGTTTGTGATGCCTGTCCAGGTAGTTGCAGCCAGATCATAAGGAATCTTGTCCGGCTCTTCATGATTTAATGCTTTTTCTATTCTTTCTCTTGAATTCATTCGGTTAACAGTTTATTAAAAGTTTAAATTTCAAATTGATTCATGTGCCAAATTCAGAAATTCTGCTTTTGTCGCCATGGAACCCGCATTTTACTCATGTTCTTGTTGTGAAGGTTCTTGCATGCGGGTTTCATCAGTGTATAAGTTTATTAAAAGTTAATATTTCAGTATAATATATCAAAATAACTTTAGTAACTCAGGTCAATCGCCATAAAACCCACATTTTAATAATGCTCCTAAAGTACAATAAGGTGCATACAGGTTTCATAGGATTTATTATTATGATAACTTCTTCATAGAAACGGATTTCATTTTAGGTGAAAGGAGATGCATCACAAGTAATCCCACCAGATAACCAAAAGCAGCAATTACAAATGGAAAAACATATCCTTCCGTACCGGATTTGTCCAGTGCATAACCTATAAGCAATGCTGTTCCCATTGCGGCAAACGAACTTACAGTGGTAGATAATCCAATAACTGAGCCGACAATTTTCTTGGGAAACAAATCGGAAGCCACGGTAAAAATATTGGCCGACCATGAATTATGAGCAGCTGCTGCAAGGGCAATCAAACCAATGGCCACAGGCATGGACTCCATGAAAGGAACCATCATAACAGGTAAAACCAGTAAGGCAGTACCCAGCATGGTTCTTTTACGGGCATAATTAGTTGATTTGCCTTTCTTAAGAAGCCATGAAGAAATGGCTCCTCCACCTATTCCACCTCCATAGGCAACTATGTAAATAATCACCAAAGGTAACGCCAACCCCTTCAATTCAATTCCATATTTTGCGTTCAGAAACTTTGCACCCCAAAATAGGTAGAAATACCAAACCGGATCAGCGAACAATTTTCCCAGAGCAACGACCCAGGTTTGCCGGTAACGAATTAGTCGTTTCCAAGGGATGTGGATTTTTTCCATATCTTCCTGATCGCTTTGAATGTAATCAAGCTCTTGTTTATTTACAAAGCGGCTTTTATCTGCGGGGCGGAATAAAATCAGCCACAACAAAAGCCAGCTGGCGCTTAAAATCACAGACAATACAAATACATATTGCCAGCCTCTGAAAGAGTATATGATAACCGGAATCAACAAAGGGGCTATTACCTGTCCAACATTGGATCCCCCATTAAATAATCCGGTTGCATAAGCCCTTTCTTTTTTCGGAAACCATTCTGCTACCGTTTTAATACTCGCCGGAAAATTTGCAGCCTGTCCGATTCCCAATCCCAGACGGGCAAAAGCAAATCCAAGCCAGCTTTGGGCAAAGGCATGTGATAAACTGGCAATGGCCCAGGCAATAACCGCAAGGGAGAACCCCCACCGAGTGCCCAGGCGGTCAATAACATATCCAATTACCATGGGACCAATGGCATAGCTCAACTGAAAGGCAAAAACGATATAGCCATACTCCTGCTCGCTCCACCCAATATCGCTCTGAAGCCGGGGAGCAAGTATACCGAGAATTACCCTGTCAAAATAAACAATGGTTGTGGAATAAAATAGGAGGGCAACTATTACCCATCTGAATCCGGTTTTTTTTGAATCTGCTTGTAGTTGTGCGGGCATTTTATGTAATTTTACAGTGATCTCCTGTTAATTAAAGAGATTGGAATAAACTCCTGCATGCCTTTGCGATTTCTGATAAAGTCGGTCATCACACCGGCCATCATTGAAAAATTGCAGGAAATAACCGTTATACCATCCCGGATGACTTCCTTAAGCGGAGTTTCATTATAGGAGATCACCCCTATATCTTTTCCCAGCTCCCAGTTCCTCATTTTGCATACTTTTAAAAGATTAACAAGGTCGGCATCGTCAATAACCAGATAAGCGTCCCCTTTTTGTACTTTAATCTGATCAAGGGAATTTATTACCTGGTGAGAAACGGCATATTCCTTACCAAATGCCAAAAATCCGTTCTTCAATGATTCTGGGTGGCCGCTTTTTTCAGGGAAACATAAAAAGAGCCTTTCGTACTTCTTTATTCTTTTTTCTGCCGAAACCAATGACTGGTATGTGCCTTCAAAAAAGTTCTGTACAATGAAATTGTAGTTGCTCCCCAGGCGGTCATTTCTTGAAATGATAAGGACCTTGCCGGCAGGAATCCGGCCAATCACTTTAGGGATTCGGGGGTGATTAAATGAAGAGATCACAAACAGATCGTAGATTGATGAGTTCCGGCCAATGATCAGCTCAAGAATTTTGATGTTGTAATGGTGAAAATATATCTCGATATCACAGATATCCTTTACCTTTTCGCGAAAATCGTTGTAAAGCGTTTCGAAATGTGCATCGAAACTGTGAACAATCATTAGCAACCTAAATTTGGCTTTGGGTTGCTTATTTACCACAAAGTAACCTTTTTTGGGACGTGACTCTATAACTCCCTGGCTAACCAGCTTATCATAGGCACGAATGACCGTTTTACGGGCAACATTGAATTTTTTTGCAGCGGAATTGATGCTGGGAATGACCTGCCCGGTTTTCAATTCACCATTTTGAATTGATTCCGTGATAGAAGCAATAACTACTTCCGATTTGGTTGGAGATCCAAACTCCTGACTCATAGTATTTGGAGGTTGGCATTCATTCCCAGACTGTATAATAATCTATCTGTGATACCCTGTTATACATTACAAAGATGTAAAATTTGGTTTTTTAAACAAGAAAATTAATCAATTTAAAATTATTTTAAATTGATGCATAAGCATTAAGTTCTGCAATTCAATGGAATAACAAACACCGGTCAATATGAAAGGAGGCATATCCTACTCGAGGATCATGGCAGCCAAGTGAGATTTAAAAATTTAGAAATTAAAACAACGAAATGGCAGACAATTCTCTGAAATATTTATTTATACCCGGGCACACCTTTAAAAAAAGATTTTTCAGTTGCAACTATTCCCGGGTTAAATCCCGGAAGACCTGCTCCAGACTTTTCTCTTTCTTTTGCATGGAAAGGACAGAAAACCCTGATTGTACGGCAAAATCAAAGATTCGCTGACGTATATCCTCCTTATCGCTGCTTTCCAGCAACCAATTTTTTGAATCTATTTTCTGTACCTTGTTGACTCCTTCAATCTGTGCCAGGGTACCCTCCTCGACCTCACGGTCGAATTCTACCTGTACGGTCTGCTTGTTCTCTTTAAGCCAGGAAGAAATGTTTCCTACCTTATCGTCTGCTACAATTCTTCCGTTGTTGATCACAATGATCCGGTCACAGATAGCCTCCACCTCCTGCATGATATGCGTAGACAACAGCACTGTCTTTTCCTTGCCCAGTCTGGATATCAGGTTTCTGATCTCGGTTATCTGATTGGGATCCAATCCGGTGGTAGGTTCATCAAGTATCAGCACACCCGGGTCATGAATAATAGCCTGTGCCAGGCCCACGCGTTGACGATATCCTTTGGACAAGGTTCCGATCTTTTTGGTTTTTTCCTTATCCAAACCGGTCAGATCAATCACTTCATGAATCCGTTCCCGGGTTTTATTTCCCAGCCGGTAAAGCCCGGAAACATACTTCAGGTATTCCTTTACAAACATCTGAGTATACAAAGGGTTATGCTCAGGAAGGTAACCAATGTCCTTCCTGATTTCAAGGGTCTGTTCCAGTGCGTTCCTTCCGTTGATCCAGGCTTCTCCGTAATTCGGCATTATATAGCCGGTTAATATCTTCATTGCAGTTGTTTTCCCGGCTCCGTTAGGCCCGATAAATCCAACAATCTCCCCGGGTTTCACTTCAAAACTAATGCCGTCCAATGCTTTCTGATCTCCGTAATACTTGGTAAGTTCCTTTGCTTTTATAGACATATCACAACTTTTTACTTATCCAGGCTTCTTCAACAATCCAACATGCTACATGTTCCGTATAATCCCCTATTCTCCGGAACCCATACCCCGACTCAATTCATTCGTGTAACAGTTTATTAAAGGTTTGAATTTCAAATTGATTTATATACAAAATTTACAAACTCTGCTTGCATTACAATGGAACCCGCATGTTAATCATATTCTTGTTGTGAAGGTTCCTGCATGCGGGTTTCAATAGTCAAAAATTCCTGCCCAATTTACAAAAATAAATCAAACTGGATGATACCCATACTTATTCATTACAGACAATAAGCCATATCTCCGAACAATTGTATACATGTGATGTTATTCCGTATGATTTTGTTAATATCATATAATGTCATTAACTTAGCATTTCAATTAACTAAGGATTGCTAATTTGGACAGTCCACAATATAAATCTCAAACGGATAAAAAACCGATAAACCACTATGGCACATAAAGTATTGATAACTCACCACATACCGGTTGAGGGGCTTAAGGCCATTGAAGAAGACTTTGAAATTAAACTACCGGAAAACAAGCATTTTTCGCAAGAGGAACTGGCCGAAATGATCCCTGAATATGATGCACTCATTACAGTTTTCGGATTTGAAATTGGGAGGGATCTTATTGAAAAAGGAGAAAATTTGAAGATCATTGCCAATTTTGGTGCCGGCTATAATAATATTGATGTAGAGGCAGCTACGGAAAAAAACATTCCCGTAACCAACACACCAAAAACGGTCATCGAGCCCACAGCAGAACTTGCCTTTGCTTTGCTTTTGTCACTGTTAAGAAGAGTGGCGGAATTTGACCTTAGAATCAAACACAAAGAAGAAATCCGGTGGGAAGTAATGGCCAACCTCGGACACACACTGGAAGGAAAAACACTGGGGATTATAGGCATGGGAAACATCGGAAAATCGATGGCAATGAAAGCAAAAGCTTTTGGGATGAATATCCTCTATTACCAAAGAACGCCCCTTGATTATACCGATGAAAAAACTTACTCAGCAGGCTATGTTAAATTTGAAGAACTACTGAGAAAATCGGATGTTGTATCACTGCACACTCCCCTCACAGATGAAACCCATCATCTGCTGGATGATAATGAATTAATGAAGATGAAACAAGGTGCTTTTGTTATTAATACGGCAAGAGGTGCGGTTATACACGAAAAAGCTTTGATCCGGTACCTCCGGAATGGTCATTTGGGTGGTGCCGGCCTGGATGTCTATGAATTCGAGCCGAAAATCAGTGAAGAGTTGCTGGGAATGTCCAATGTTGTACTTGTACCGCATATAGGCACCGCCAACTATGAGACCCGGAAAGCCATTGCCGAGGAAGCTGCAGGCAATGTTGTAAAATATTTTAAGGGAGATCGCCCCCCTAATCTGGTAAACCCGGATGTATACCAGTAGGTTGGATTGTCATATTTATCTTACAAAAAATTGAAATTACACCGCAACATAAAGTCATCCCCTGTGATATGGTCGTTAACAAAATTGGAGTGTCTGGCAGGAATTTGATCTTTCAGTGGTTTCCGCATCTGACAGAGCAAGCGGGCAGCAAATAAAAGCATTAGAGAAAATGACTCAATTCAACCCGGATAAAAAGAAATACTGTGAAAGCCTTACACAATATAAACGACTGAACACCTCGGAGGTACGTGTAGGACATATCCCAATGGGAAACGGACATCCTATACGCATTCAGTCGATGACCAATACCGATACCAATGACACCCCGGCTACGGTAGAACAGATCATGCGTATGGCTGATGCCGGTGCAGATTATGCCCGTATGACCACACGCACGCTGAAAGAAGCTGAAAACCTGTATAACATCAAAAATAACCTGTTGGAGAAGGGTTATCAGATTCCGCTTGTGGCCGATGTTCACTTTAACAACAGAATAGCCGAAAAGGCGGCTGCCATTGTTGAAAAAGTCCGCATCAACCCGGGAAATTATGCCATAAGGTATTCCAGGAAAGGAGATCTGGAAGAAATACGCCAACATTTCATCCATCTGATCGATATATGTAAAACCAACAATACGGCCCTTCGCCTTGGTGTGAACCATGGCTCCCTGTCAAAAAGAATCATGGATCTTTACGGAGATACCCCACAGGGCATGGTTGAATCGGCGCTGGAGTTCATAAAAATCTGTGAAGGGCAAAATTTCCACAATGTGGTAATTTCCTTGAAATCCAGCAATACACGCATTATGGTTCAGTCCAACCGATTGATGGTTCATGAAATGCTGAAAAGAGACAGGATTTATCCACTGCATCTAGGGGTAACAGAAGCCGGAGAGGGTGAAGACGGTCGCATAAAATCAGCCGTGGGTATTAACGCTCTACTCGCTGACGGTATCGGAGACACCATCCGGGTGAGCCTCACGGAAGCCCCCGAAGAAGAAATTCCCGTGGCCAAAATGCTTACCGGGCTTATACAGAGCGGACCAACACACATTAAGCTGCCTGAAATCACATCATTACCTATCAACCCCTTCGATTATACAAAAAGAAAATCTTCAGAAGTAAAATTTATTGGGGGAAGCCATTCTCCTGTAGTGATTGGCAGAAAAGAATCCTCTGACTCTCTGAAAGCCGACCTGATCATGGCTCATTCAGACAATGAACTCAATGGTTCAAATTCACCAGCCATTCTACCCTATCATGAATGGCTGAAAACAGGTACGCCGGAAAACCGCTATCCGCTTTTTAATTCCATCTCTCAATATCTGGAACACAAAAAAGGGTCAGAATACCCAACCTTCATAAGCACTTCAATGGATGAACTCAATCAGACAGAAGAACTCAAAAATGAAAGCAATGCAGTACTGATCCTTCAGGCCCATTCTGAAAACCCCACCTTTGAGCAACGGCGGTTCATTATTGGATTGATGAACAGGGGTATAAATTTGCCCGTAATAGTGCACAGGCGGTACAGCGAAAACCACCTGCCAGTTTTAAGGCTAAAGGCTGCTGCCGATATCGGGCTTCTTTTCCTCGACGGTCTGGCTGATGGATTGTTCCTTGAAAATGAAAAAAACATTCAGGAGGAAAAGCTTCTCCAGATTTCATTCGGTATCCTGCAGGCGAGCCGAAGCAGAATCTACAAGACTGAATTCATATCCTGCCCCGGGTGCGGAAGAACGCAATTCAATCTGGAGAAAACTGCTGAAAAAATCCGGCAAAGAATGGGTCATCTCAAAGGATTAAAAATAGCCATCATGGGATGTATAGTAAATGGTCCGGGTGAGATGGCCGATGCAGACTATGGCTATGTTGGCTCCGGTCCGGGTAAGGTTACCCTTTATCGCAATAAAGAAGTAATCAAACGTAATGTCACGGAAGAAAAAGCTGTGGAAGAACTGGAAAGGCTTATCCAGGAGTATGGGGACTGGGAGGTTAAGAAGAAGGAGTGAGTTGGGAGTAGTGAGTTGGGAGTAGTGAGTTGGGAGTTGGGAGTTGAAAAAAGGCGAAGCAGGCAGAAAAATCTAATAGTCATTCAGTCGTCATTTATGGTCATTCATGGTCATTTAATTAAAGAGTTTGACAGGGGTTATGGGAAGAAAGTTGGTCCCGCATTCTGCGGGAGCAAACCAAATGCCTCAGTTGGCAGAAGAATGCAAGGGTCATTGGGTTGTTAGAAAGGGTTTGAGGTTTGAGGAAGAAGTTGGCAAGGGGCAAAAGTTGGCAAACGCCTAAGTCTGGAGTTGGCAGAGTAATTATAATGTCATTGTCATTCATGGTCATTGATGCCTGCCAGCAGGTGGGCATCAAAATCCGGACAAGTTTGGTTGTATCCGAAGAGAGGTTTCAGCTTAATGTTCATTCCGGCAGAAGTCCCGCCATTGTCCTGGAGGTATTTCATATATTAATTACTATTCGGGACGGTGTCCTGAAGGTATTTTATATCTATTTACTATTCGGGACAGTGTCCTGGAGGCAATACATATATGTGTTACTATTCAGGACAGTGTCCTGAGGGTATTGTATATCTGTTTTACTATTCGGGACACTGTCCCGGAGGTATTTCATATATGGTAATTCTTTCAGGTCAGTGTCCTGAAAGAATTATCCCAATAAGTTTCTTTTGTGCCCTTGTCCTGGAGGTGTTTCGTATAGTTTTTCCGTAAGCCGCAGCCCGTGCTATGATTTCTTCTTATATAATCTTTAGTGCCTTAAGTGGTTTAATAAAATTAAATTTTACAATGTAACAATTCTCATCACCCGCAAACATTTTGTTCTTAGCCTTAGCCTCAGCCTTCGCCTTTTCTAACAAGTTGGCAGAATGCAGTTGGCAAACTCCCATTGATCAGCACTCCAATCTCCATATTCCTTAGCCTTCGCCTTATCCTTAGCCTTCTTTTAATAAGTTGGCAGTGGGCAATGGGCAGTTGGCAAAATTTGCCAGAAGCTTCTAAGTCTTGTGCTTATAATCAACAGTTTGACAATTTGGCAATGTAACAATTTAAAAATTTGATCGTAGCCTTTCTACTCTTCGCCTTAGCCTCCTTTTAACAAGTTGGCTTGGCAAAGGGCAGTTGTCAAACTCCCATTGATCAGCTCAACATCCCCTATATTCCTCAGCCTTAGCCTTATTTTAACAATGTGTCAATTTAATCATTTAACAATTTCCATCCCCCGACAGTCGCTCTGTTCTTAGCCTTAGCCTCATTTAACCACCGCCCCTACCTGGGTTTTATTTCCGGGAGAAAGGAAGTTCAGGTTGCCTTCCGAATCCTCTGCCATCAATATCATCCCCTGGCTCTGAATGCCTTTTATCTTTTTCGGTTCCAGGTTTACTGCAATACTTATTTGTTTGCCTTTTACATCCTCAGGATTAAACTGCTCTGCAATTCCTGCAACCACGGTCCGCTGATCCAGACCGGTATCAATCTTTAACTGCATCAGCTTTTTGGTTTTTGGAACCTTTTCTGCTTCCAGAATCTCTCCCACACGAATATCCAATTTAGAAAAGTCCTCAAAGCTGACATTTTCCTTACCCGACTGAATGGCTTGGGCTTCCTGATCTTTCTTTCTCCTGGCTTCTTTAAGTTTTTCTACCTGCCTGTTAACGGTCTCATCGTCTATTTTCTGAAACAGATGTTTGGGCTTATTCAATTCATGTCCCACGCTCAGAATGTCCAGCTTACCGGCAAGCTCCCAGTTCAGCTTACTAATATTCAGCAAATTTCTTAACCTTTCGGCGGTAAACGGTAAAAACGGTTCAATAATGATAGACAGGCTGGCCGTAATCTGCAGGGAGACATTCAGGACGGTCTGGACCCTATCGGGATCCTTTTCATAAAGGCTCCATGGCTCCGTATCAGCAAGATATTTGTTCCCCAGACGGGCCATATCCACAGCGATCTTCACTGCCTCACGAAACTTGAAATTTTCTATGCGATTTTCCAGATCTTCTTTAATGGTAGCAGCCTTCGAAAGAATATCCCGGTCGTAGTCAGTAAGTTCACTGCATTCAGGAACTTTTTTATTAAAATATTTTTTGGTCAACACCAATGCCCGGTTTACGAAGTTGCCCATCACAGCAACCAGCTCGTTGTTGTTGCGGCTCTGAAAATCATTCCAGGTGAAGTCATTGTCTTTCTGCTCAGGAAAATTGGCTGCCAACGTATAGCGGAGGACATCGATCTTATCGGGAAAATCTTCTACAAATTCGTTCACCCATACCGCCCAGTTCCGCGAGGTGGATAATTTACCGCCTTCAAGATTGAGGAATTCATTGGCAGGCACATTGTCCGGTAAAATGTACTCACCGTGAGCATTCAGCATGGATGGAAATATAAGGCAATGGAACACAATATTGTCTTTACCGATAAAATGTATCAGGCTGGTATCTTCATCCTTCCAATATTGCTCCCAGTCTTTTCCATTTTCTTCAGCCCAGGCCTTTGTAGCCGAAATATATCCAATAGGAGCATCAAACCATACATACAGTACCTTGCCTTCAGTACCTTCAATGGGCACCGGTACACCCCATTCCAGGTCTCTTGTTACAGCCCGGGGCTGTAATTTCTGATTGAGCCACGATTTACACTGGCCATAAACATTGGCCTTCCAGTCATCCTGATGGCTGTCCACCCACTTTTCAAGCCATTCCTCCTGATATCTGTCCAGAGGAAGATACCAATGCCTGGTTTTCTTCAACTGGGGTTTATTGCCCGAAAGCGCTGAAACCGGCTTGATCAGCTCTTTAGGACTCAAGCTGGTACCGCACTGCTCACACTGATCTCCGTAAGCATTTTCATAATTACATGTGGGGCAGGTACCTACAATATAGCGATCAGCAAGAAATTGCTGCTCTTGCTCGTCGTAATACTGTTCCTCTTCTTTCTCGATAAACTCCCCTTTTTCATATAAGGTGAGAAAAATATCTGAAGCAGTTTGATGATGCAGAGGATCTGAAGTTCGGTGATAGATATCAAACTCAATACCCAGATCCTGAAATGCCTTTTTATTGATTGCATGGTATTTGTCCACTATCTTCTGAGGGGAGACACCTTCTTTTCTGGCCCTTAATGTAATGGGCACTCCATGTTCATCCGAGCCACAGATGAAGGCAACATCCTTTTCCTTTAGCCGCAGATAGCGCACATATATATCAGCAGGCAAATAGGCTCCTGCAATATGGCCGATATGTAAAGGTCCGTTGGCATAAGGCAGAGCGGACGTTACAAGATATCTTTTGGGATCTTTCATATCTTACTTATTTGAGATAATAAATGCTTAACTTTAACGGGCAAATATAGTTAAGATAATCGTTATATAATAATACAGGGTAGGATAATCGTCTTACGCCAAAAAGCTCCATATATGCTTACACCATCCACACTTAAAAGGGAAGATACCATAGGCATTGTAGCCCCTGCCAGAAGCATTGAAAAAGAAGAGATTGAACCGGCTATCAAAATGATCAATGATTGGGGTTTGCATGCGATCACCGGAAAAAACCTGTTCAGAAAGCATCATCAATTTGCAGGTACTGACAGGGAAAGAGCTGAAGATTTTCAACTAATGCTGGATGATGACAGCATTAAAGCGATTCTATGCGCCAGGGGCGGGTATGGAACAATACGCACACTGGAGCATCTGAACTTCAAAAAATTCCTTAATCATCCCAAATGGATCATCGGATTCAGTGACATCACCGCAATCCATTCCTATATCAATACAAATCTGGGAATTAAAACACTACATGCCCAAATGGCGGTTAATTTTCCGGATACCGGCAAGGAAAATCAATCGCTAAAGCTGTTGAAAGAAACCCTGTTTGGGAGAACCCTGGCCTATTCCTGGAAAACAAACCATGAAACCACAAAAGAAAAAGAGATAAGGGGCCAACTGACCGGAGGCAATCTTTCCGTTCTTTACAGCTTAACCGGCACCCCTTTTGATATATCAACAGATGGAAAGATACTTTTCCTGGAAGATCTGGATGAATATCTTTATCATGTGGACCGGATGATGATGAATTTTAAACTATCCGGAAAACTTGACCGGATAAAAGCCCTGATGATAGGCGGTATGACAGAAATGAACGACAATGAGACCCCGTTTGGAAAAACAGCCTATGAGATCATTCATGATATATCGGAAAACTTTGATTTTCCGATGTTCTTTGATTGCCCTACAGGCCATATAGAGAATAACCTTCCCCTTATCATGGGAGGAAATATTCATATCCGGCAAAAAGAAAAAACAGTATTCGTACAATTCGATTCTTAATATGAAAAACTCAAGAGATAAAAAAACACTGGGGAAAATCGGGGAAGAACTTGCCGTTAAGTTCTTAAGGAACAAAGGGCTTCGTATATTGAACATTAACTGGACTTATCAGCACAAAGAAATTGATATTGTTGCCGAAAACAACGACTATCTGATTATGGTGGAAGTAAAAACACGAAATATCAGTTTCGTGGAATCACCGGAAGAAATGATCCCCATGAGAAAACAAAAAGCACTTATTAATGCAGCAGAAGCCTATATCATGATCCACGATATAGACAAAGAAACCCGTTTTGATGTCATCATTGTAGTATTTGAAAATAAGAAACCCACCATCGAACATATTGAAGATGCTTTTCAACCGGGTATCATTTGAATACAAAAAAATACAAGAAAAACTCAAAAATAATCGGAGAAAATAATTCTCTACTATATACATTTGTAGAAACAAAATTAAATGCAGCGGTTATGAAAAAATTTTTCAATTTATTTCTACAGGGTTTATTGTATATCGCTCCGATAGGCCTTACCATCTTTATATTATACAACATTTTAAAATTCATGGACGGCTTGCTACAACCCTATATTCAAGAGATCTTCAATTTTAATATTCCCGGGGTTGGGGTTATTGCCATCATCCTTCTGCTGGCCTTACTCGGCTATGTAGGACAAACCATCATTGCCAGGCCCGTGAAAGCTACATTGGGTAAGCTGATGGAAAGGATTCCCTTCATGAAACTTATATACGCGGCTTTAAAAGACATTTTCACCGGTTTTGTCGGAAAAGAAAGTAAATTCAATCAGCCTGTTTTGGTGAAAGTGAATGCAGTTTCAGAACTGGAAAAGCTGGGTTTTCTCACTCAGGAGGATCTCTCAAATATTGGAGTTGAAGGGGAAAAAGCGGCTGTATTTTTTCCTCATTCCTACAACTGGTCGGGCGAACTTTTCATTGTTCCCTGCAAAAACATCCGGAAAATCGACAGTCCACCCTCAGAGGTTATGAAATACATTATATCAGGAGGCGTATCAAGTTTTAATTATAAAAAACCAGATTATGACGACAATGTTCAGTAAAATCTTATTCGCAGCAATAATTATAGCGGGTATCTTTTTCAAACCTGCCGTTGCTCAAGATGAAAACAAAAATGGTTATCAGTTCACCGATGAGATCCGGTTAGAAACCACATCTGTCAAAAATCAGCACAAATCCGGTACCTGCTGGTGCTTTGCAACGGTATCCTTTATTGAGACAGAACTGTTAAGGATGGGGAAAGCCGAATATAATCTTTCGGAAATGTTCCTGGTTCGTCACACGTATATGCAAAAAGCAAAAGATTATGTCAAGTTTCATGGCCACAACAACTTCGGACAGGGCGGTCAGGCCCACGATGCCATGACTGAGTTTGAACAGCACGGTATCGTACCCGAAAAGGTCTATCCGGGTACCGAGTATGGAACGGAAAAACATGAGCACAGTGAAGTAGCTTCCGTCTTGAATAATTATGTTGAAACCCTTACAGGAAACCGGAGCAGCAAACTCACTCCCGTATGGACCGAGGGATATGCCAAAATTCTGGATAACTATTTCGGTGAAGTTCCGGAACAATACGAGTATAAAAACGAAAGCTACTCGCCCCAAAGCTTTTCAAAAGCACTGGATATCAACCCAGACAATTATATCGAACTCACTTCATTCACCCATCATCCCTGGTATGAAGCTTTCGACCTGGAGGTGCCCGACAACTGGGCTCACAAAAAATATTACAACCTGCCTATCGACGAACTGGTGGAGGTGATGGATCATTCCATTGAATCGGGTTATTCTGTGGTCTGGGACGGAGACGTAAGCAACAGGGGGTTTTCTTATGGTCAAGGCATTGCAGTTGTTCCGGCTAAAGGCGTGACCTCCTTCAAAAATCAGCCGGTTGAAGAAAAAGAAATTATACAGGCCCACAGACACATACAGTTCCTCAATCAGACCATGACCGATGATCACCTGATGCACATTACAGGGATAAGCAATGATAAGGAAGG
>JAGXLC010000030.1 GCA_018334875.1 Bacteroidales bacterium
TTGATGATTTCATTCTGCAGATCTTCGCTCAGATCATTGAAATAATCGGAATAACCTGCCACACGAACGATCAGATCGGCGTATTTTTCAGGATATTTTTGAGCTTCACGCAATGTATCGGCATTCATCACATTGAACTGGATATGATGACCATCCATACGGAAGTAGCTTCTGATCAGGCTGGTAAACTTATTAATTCCTTCTTCATCCTGGAAGAATGAGGGGCTGAACTTCTGATTGAGCAGTGTGCCACCTGTTTTGATATGATCCATTTTGGCGGTTGTTTTAATGACTGCCGTAGGACCTTTTCTGTCGGTACCCTGTACAGGGCTGATGCCTTCCGAAAGAGGTACGGAAGCTTTCCGGCCGTCGGGCATGGCATTGATCACGCTGCCAAAGTAAACATGACTGGTGGTTGGCAACAGGTTGATGCGGAACTTGCCACCCCTGGAGGTGGGTTTTCCATTGATGGCATCGTAAAAGGCATTGAATACAGCCACTGCATGCCTGTCGGCATAGTCATCGTCATTGCCGTACTTGGGCGTTTCATAGATCAAATCGTGCCTCAATTCATCGTAACCCTCAAAATTAACCTCCATGGCTTTGAGCAATTCCTCCATGCTTGTTTTCTTTTCGTCAAACACTTTGTAACGGATGGATGATAGGTTATCGGCAATGCTTCCCATACCCACACCCTGTACATAGCTTGTATTATATTTGGCGCCACCTGCATTGTAATCTTTGGCATTGGCAATGCAATCGTCAATGATCAGAGACAGGAATGGTACAGGCATGTATTCAGCATAGATCTTTTCGATGAGGTTGTTTCCCCTCAGCTTGAGTTCTGTAAAATGGTTAAGCTGCTTTACAAAGGCTTCCATCAGCTCATCAAAGCTTTTGAAATTTTTGGGATCACCTGTGCTTAGGCCTATTTTTTTGCCTGTTCTTGGATCTACTCCGTCATTGAGGGTTACCTCAAGCACTTTGTTCAGGTTGAAATATCCGGTAAGGATATAGCTTTCCTTGCCAAAGGCTCCGGTTTCCACACAACCGCTGGCTCCTCCGTTACGTGCATCTTCTATGTCCTTTCCCTGCCTAAGCAATTCCTGTATGATGGCATCTGTATTGAAATAGGAGGGCTGGCCGAATCCTGTTTTTGTTATTTGTGCCGTGCGTTTGATCAGGCGATCAGGGCTTTTCTTGCTAACCTGCACCATGGAGCTGGGCTGTAGGATGCGCATTTCTTCAATCACATCAAGTATCAGATAACTCAGTTCATTGGTGGCATCGGCTCCCTGTTCGTTAACGCCTCCGACATTGATCAATGCAAAATCGGTATAAGTACTGCTTTCCTGGGCAGTTACGCCAACCTTTGGGGGGGACGGGTGGTTGTTAAATTTCAGCCAGAATGATTCCAGCAGTTCCTTTGCCTGATCTTTGGTGAGTGACTGATTCTCTATTTCTTTCCTGTAATGAGGATACAAATGCTGATCCAACCGTCCGGGATTAAAGGAATCCCATGGGTTGAGCTCTGTTATTACACCCTGATGAATGAACCAATAATGCTGCAAGGCTTCATGAAAAGTTGACGGGGCATGGGCGGACACACGCTTGCATACGCGAGCCATCTCTTCAAGCTCTGCTTTTCTCTTGCTGTCACCGGTTTGTTTAGACAGTTCCAAGAGCTTTTCACTGTACCTCTCAGCATAGGCAATGAGCGCATTGGCTACAATGCGCATAGCTTTTAATTCTTCTTTCTTGTCAAAGGCTTCCGGGTCATTCAGAAAATCGATTTTGGCTTCTGCCTCATCAATCTCATCGATCATATCCAGTATTCCATTTTGGAAAGCTTTCTTGCCGGCAACGGTATGGCCGGGAGCACGTTGTTCCTGGAATTCAGTGTAAACGCCTGCTTCATAAGCATCTATCCATTCCTGGCCGATGAGTTTGAATATCCGTTCCCTGTTGGTCTTTCCTTCCCAATAGGGTAGGATGATGTCCTTGTAGGCTTTACGTGTTTCTTCATCTACCTTGAAAGAGACTTTCTCTCTGGAGTCAAGTATATCCAGGTCTTCCACGGTATGTAAGGTGATTTCAGGGTAGGTTGGAGTGGCTTTCGGGGCCGGTCCGCGTTCACCTACAATCAACTCGCCATCGTTCACACATAACTCTTTGTTTTTCATGATGTACTCGAAAGCCAATGCCCGTTGAACGGGTATGGATACTTCCTTTGCCCGGTCACTTTTGTAAAATTCAGTGACCAGAAGCGCCCGCTCCGCTGTAATCCTGTTGACAGCATTCAGGCTCTGTTCTCTTAATTTCTGTATTCTATCGTTCATAATCCAATGTTTTTTTAACCGCCAATTTTAACTTCGAATCCCAATGATTCAAATTCTTCTTGTATTCGCTCGGGTTCGCCATCCTGAAGTTTTTGTTCCCCCATTTTGTTCTCTTTATTAAAACGTTTGTACTTACCTTTAGATATATCATAGTAGGGGAGAATATCTATGCGGCGAACCTTATTTAATTTGGTCAAATAACTCTTTATTTGTTCCAGGTTGGTTGAAGTATTCGTGATTCCCGGAATGATGGGGAAACGAATATACATATTCCGCCCAGTGTCGTTCAAAAACTCCAGGTTTTCAAGGATCAAATGGCTGGGAACCCCCGTGTACTTTTTATGCAGTTCGTTATCAATAAGTTTCAGATCGAATAGTATCAAATCGATGTTGGGCAACACTTCGATCAATGTGCCTTGATCTGAAAATCCACTGGTGTCAAGGGCTGTATGGATATCGGCTTCCTTGCATTTTGCCGTTACCTCATTCAGAAAATCGGGCTGCATAAGAGGTTCACCCCCTGAAAAAGTTACTCCTCCGCCAGAATCTTCATAAAAAATTCTATCGCCCTCTATGGTCTTTAAAAGTTCCTCGGAATCGATATAGTAACCAATTGCCTGCTTTCTTTTAAAGGTTTTATCTTCCAGTTTAGTCTTCCTGATGTAGTATTCTATGTTAGTTGATTGACTTTCAGGATTGTGGCACCACCAGCAAGAAAGGGGACACCCCTTGAAAAATACGGTTTGCCTTATGCCCGGACCGTCGTGTATAGCATAATGTTTGATATCAAAGATCAAACCTTTCATAAAATGATGAGATTTAATAGTTTAGTGACTGCATTTAGCTAAATAGAATCTGGTAAGTTCTTCAGCAAATCCAGCATTCATACAGCCCTTTTCCGTAAGGATGATACTTGGTATGGATGGTAAATGAAATGTTGTACATATCCAACATATTATATGGTAGCAAATGTAATAAAATATTTGGAAAATGTCAATTTATTGATTTTTGTTTAGGTACTCAGAAAAAAATTCAATCCATGCTTTGACAATGAAGATAAACTAGCTCAATAGCTTTTATACCACAAGTAAAATATTTTACTGTGCCATTTCAATTATCTTAAGATATGTGTTTTGTCTGGTGCTTCCTTTCTTTATTTAATGGGGTTTTCCCTGATTCACGGAACAGGGCATCCCCAGCCGGTTGTCAGCAAAGTCTTATTTGAAGTGGTTTTGAAACCAACTCTAATAGCTCATTTTGATTAAGTTGGTTTTCTGTAAGAAAATTAAATATCTATTGCCATAGATATTTAATCGAACATTTAAAGGTTTTATTCACCAGGATATTAATTGTCTGGCTGGCTTCAACCAATTGGTTAATAATGTGGGCGATCTGCAAACACTGATAATAGTTTTTCATGGCTGTAAAGCTAACCCGGAAAAAATTGTGCTCAAGGGCATAACCTTAATTTTTCTGAGCATTGAAGTCTTCGTTTTCTATTTTTTGGCGTAGTCTGCCGGTAAAGCTGATACCATCACAACTCGTATTATCCACCGGTAATTGGTAAGATATACGAAACGCTGGGTGGTGATTTGACCGGAATTTACATTAACTAGTGTAGTGACCTTGAATTTCGTTTAGTAAAATTAAAGCTAATAAGAAGATATACTCTACATCATAGAACTCAATTAAACTATAATAACTTTGCGGTTATAACACTAGGGTTTCATTACATTCTATATAATTTACCCGCTGTTCACGGTATGGTAAGTCTGTTAGCCAATGATAATGAAGGTCTGTACGGGTGTTTTTGCCTGCCCGTTTCAACTGTGAGCTTTGCCCTGGGGTGATGCGTTTCTTTATTGCTATATCTTCCTGCAGACTCGGGAGACTACCGTCTTTAAGGGTTACAATATATTTCCATTTGTTGGCCTAACAAATGGAACCTAAATTTCTAAATTGAACTTTTGTTTTAAAGATTCTTATTTACCAAAGCCTATTTTGAAATTAATAGCCTTTATATTTAATAACTGGTTATTTTTTTGGCTTCATTTCGACAATATTATTTTTAAACATTCTAAATAATTTGGCTTTCAGTCGACTATCAGACACACCTATCCTGTTTCAATAAGTAGATTGTCAATTTGTTAGTCCTTTTATCCTTTATGCTGCCTCTTGAAGCCTGTCAAATTCTATCCAGTTGTATTTATAGTAATAGTCAGCATACATTTTGATTTCTATTTGATGCCCGCTCTTTACCAATTTACCCGGGACCAGTATAAACCAATCTCTGAAAGTTCGTTGTTCCTGCCGGTAAAATTTTTTCCTCTTATAGCGCATCATGACTGAGATGTTGTAGGCAAAGCAATTTAATTGCCATAAAATATCATTGGCCCAAAAATCATCGGTTAAGGTTTGTCCTGCCCGGAGCTGACTTTTAACCTGTTCAATCCATGTTTCGCTTGTAGAGCGGACCTTGTATAGCTTATGCAGGTTCCACCCGTCTTTATCATCGTAGCTACTCACGTAACAGCCGTATTCATTAACAGGAATATACAATATATACTGTTTCTCTCCAAAGAATTTCTTTTCTACGTATTCTTTGACCATCCTGAAGGCTTTCAAGGTGCGATATCTTTTCCACGGGCCTGCCTTGTATTCAAACTCGCATACGGCAATTTCCCCATTATCGTCTATAGGCTGCCATGTCTGCTTTCTCAGGAGTTTATAGAAGTTTTTTGAGTTTTACCTTGATCAGGTAATCCCAGCCATAATCCTCAAGCAGATCTAACAGGGGACCCTTAAAAAATCCACTTTCAGCAGGGAAAAATACTTTCTTTATAGTATCTGGCAGACTGGCTTCTACTTCTTTTAGAAACTCTTCGATTCCATTAGAGGTATAAGCAGAACTAGTGCGGAACCAATTATGATAAAGGAGTTTCATCTCACTGACAAATACAAGCAGGGGATGATAACTTTTGGCTCCTTTTTTCTTTTCGTTAAAACCTTTAGCTGCTCCTTCCTGATGGCCATAAACCATGCTGACCGTAGAATCCCCGTCTAAGGTAGCCTTCTCTAATCCACTACTGCGAAGCCACCTGGAATTTTTATCCAGGGCATAAGCCTGCAGTTTCCTTGCTCCTCTTTGGGAGAGCTGTTTTAGTCCACATGCAAGGGCATCTTTATTGATTCTTTTTTTCAGGCTCAGCAAGGACTTCACCAGGCAATTCTCTGTAAAATTTGATATTCAGCTTATCCTGTTTACGCCTGCCAGAGAGGCCATTATTATACCAAGTAAAATTTGTTTATACCCAAATTTGGT
This sequence comes from Bacteroidales bacterium, assembly GCA_018334875.1. NCBI lineage: Bacteria > Pseudomonadati > Bacteroidota > Bacteroidia > Bacteroidales > Bacteroidales bacterium. The sequence goes on from JAGXLC010000030.1 coordinate 5,662, forward strand.
TGAGTTATACCAATGGGTAGGGAATAGATAACTGATGTTCCTATCTATCTTTTCTCTGCGCAGATATTTGGCTACTACATTCAAACCGGAATACCTTGTTAGTTTATTACCTGTAAAAGAGTGATTTACTACTTTTATTTGCTCTTTCCTTTGTTTTTTTGTATATTTGAAAAGTGGTTTTATAATGTTTTGTTTTTTTTGTTTTTATCGCCCTAAATATAAGCATTATAAACCACTTTTCAATATTTTTATCTTATAATTTTAGGTAACATAAATTTATTCTGTCTTAACATGCTGGTAGATTGATTCATAATACTCTATAGTTTCGTTCTGTTATAATAACATTTAAGAGATAAAGATAAAATATGTTTTGTAGTAAACAAACCTGCTTCAAAGACATCAGCTCATGAGAAAATCATTATAACCATAACCTGGACAAGCCAGAACCAAACAGGGTGTTAGCCCAAATGCACAAGGGCTGAACTATTAGCAATATGAAAAGCCATGCATGTCCAGGTTATTTATCGTACCTTATCAATCTATAAAACCATGACTATTTTATAACAAGGAAACAAAGATATAATAATGATTTCAGCTATAGATTAATGATTTTCTGCCAAAATTTGTCAGAATGTAAATGATAAGGTACTAATTATTCAAGAATAATTCGGGTTAAATCCTTATCATATCAATCTTACATACTAAACCGGAAATTATCAGCGAATAACCGAAAAAAACCTATAAAAAAGAGGATTTCCTGTTTATATCAAACAGATCTGGAAGGAACAAACCACTGAGAAACAGCCAAGTTAATACACTTTTTAGACAACAAAAGTTTTTCATTAAATTCTATAAGATGTACTTTTAACCTGCATTATTAATAAATTTTTATAAATATGAATAAAATGCAGAGCCTGTACCGCAAAGCGGTATTAACCCCGACTTAGGTAGCCTGTCCCGATATTGATTCGGGAAACTTAAATTTTCGAAAAAAATTTTAGTGAACCTTAGTCGCTGTCGGAAACAGGAATAATTCAAGAATTATTCGGGCTAAATTTTTAAATTTATTTTCTGAAAAACTAATAGACAGTCATTAACAAACAAACAATCATGAAACATATCCTGTATATAGGAATCATTTTTTTCTCTTTATTCATTTCATGCACAAGCAATAAAGAGAAACAAGATGACAGCCGGGTTAAAATAATCAGCAAAGAATTCCGCAATCCCCCCGTCAAAGCGCGTCCGGGAGCTTTCTGGTGCTGGCTGAACGGCAATATCAGCCGGAAGTCGATCACCCGTGATCTGAGAGAGATGAACGACAAAGGGATGCGTCGGGCCGAGATATGGGATGTAGCAGCGGTGAACAACCCGGATAATTATATACCTGCCGGGCCCGCTTTTATGAGTGACAGTTCTGTTGCTATGATCAAACATGCTTTGAAAGAAGGAAAAAAGTATGACATCGAAATAGGCATGGTAGGATCCAGTGGCTGGAATGCAGGAGGGCCATGGGTAACTCTCAGATTTGCCTCCAAGGCGCTCTTTTACTCTGAACGATTCATCAAAGGACCTGTAAAAAAGACAATTGAATTGCCATTTCCTGAAGTCCCCGATAAATGCCCTAAAGACAAGGAAGGCATGCCGGTATACTATAAAGAAGTAGCAGTGCTGGCCATACCTTATAATAACCAGGAAAAAACGCTCAGCAACACTGAAAGCATCATTGACCTTACCAGCCAATTTTCCGACGGCCAACTTAAAGCCGATCTCCCAAAAGGAAACTGGCTGTTGATGAGATTCGTCTCTTCAAACACCGGCCAGAAACTGATTGTGCCTTCTCCCAACTCCGGTGGTCTGTTTATTGATTTCCTGGATCCTGATGCCACAAAAAAACACCTCATGCATTTTATAAAAAGGTTGGGAATCAAAAAGGGAAAATCTAAAGGTGAAGGAGGGCTGGCTTATATAGAATTTGACAGCATGGAGCTTGACGAGGGAACTCCATGGACACATTCCATGCCTGAAATATTCAAGAAGAGGAGAGGATATGAGCTTATTAAATACCTGCCCGTTTTGGCAGGTTGGAGAATAGAGGATCAAACCGAAAAATTCCTGTATGATTGGGAAAAAACGATTAGCGACCGTTTAATTTTCAGCCATTATACCACAGGCAGGAAGCTTTTGAAGAAATATAATATTGACCTTGTTGCAGAAGCCGGCGGACCCGGGCCTCCAGTGTGGGATACATGCCCGGTTGATGCACTCAAAGCATTGGGCAACGTCACGATTCCACGGGGAGAATTTTGGATTCAACATAGACATATTTTCCTGGTAAAGGAAATTGCCAGTGCGGCCCATATTTATGGTAAAGACATAGTGGATGCCGAATCATTTACTACCTGGCGAAGATGGAAAGACACACCCTATAGTCTTAAACCAATTGTTGACCGGGCCTTCTGCGAGGGGCTCAACCGGGTAACTTTCCATACCTTTGCCAACACCAATCCTAAAGATAGCCTGCCGGGAAGAACTTATCACGCCGGTGTGGACATCAACCCGGCTGTCACCTGGTGGGAAAAATCAAAACCATTTATGGATTACCTGTCGAGATGCAGCTATATCCTCCAAAAGGGAAGCTTTGTAGCCGATGCCTGTTATTTTTACGGCGACCAGGCTCCCAACTTCTATCCTGCCCACCACGTGGTACCCGAAAAGCCACTCCTGGATGGCCTGGATGAAGGATATGACTATGATGTAGTCAACACTGATGTAATATTGAACAGGATGTCAGTTGAAAACAATAAAATTGTGCTGCCAGATGGCCTGAGTTATTCGGTAATGGTTTTACCCGATCAAAACCATATGCCGCCTGAAGTACTTCAGAAACTGGAGAAAATGGTACGGGAAGGAGCCACCATCATTGGTAAAAAGCCAGTGACAGTCCCCGGCCTGGATGAACATGCCCGGGGAAATACTGAGCTATCAAATATTGCAGATAAGATGTGGACAGGATTAGACGGGGAAGATGTCAAAACAAACCATTATGGAAAAGGAAGGGTTATCCATGGCCTTTCTGCAACGGAAGTTCTATTAAATGATGGTATCATCAGGGACTTCAGCCATACAAAATCACCTGACCTGGACTTTATTCACCGTCAGTTTGAAGACGGGGATGCCTATTTTATCAGGAACAAGACTGAACAAACTTTTTCAGGTGAATGCAGCTTCAGGGTTACAGGGATGTATTCGGAATTATGGGATCCTTCCACAGGAAAGCAAACGAGAATAACCGATTTTTCTGAGAAGGAAGGTATGACAACCATGAATCTCGACCTGCCCCCCCATGGCACAGTCTTCGTTGTGTTTACCGATAATAAACGAACCTCGCAACCAACCAGAGACCGTATTGCTTTGGATATAGCATCCAAACAAAAAATTGAAGGCCCCTGGAAGGTTACCTTCCCTGAAGGATGGGGAGCGCCGGCTGAAACAACATTTGATAGTTTGATTTCCTGGACGGATTCTGACATACAAGGCATCCGGTATTTTTCAGGTACTACCACCTATCATAAAAATATTTCCATCCCGGAGGAGGCAATCAGTAACAATGATGAGATTTATATCAGCCTGGGAAAGGTTTGCGATGTGGCGGAAGTCTACGTGAATGGTACTTCGGCAGGTATATTGTGGAAAAAACCCTTCAGAACAGATATTTCAGATCTTGTTGAACCAGGTACCAATCAATTGAAGATCGAGGTTGTGAATTGCTGGGTTAACAGGCTTACGGGGGATATGCGGTCGAAGCCGGAGAATCGTTTTTGCCGGACCAACCAGCCTTATATTACCAGCGATGATATGGGTTTTGATAACTGGGCAGAAGGCGGAAATGAAACATTCAGATTACAAACATCCGGCCTGCTGGGGCCTGTTAATATTCTATACTCAAAGAATTAATCAATTAAATATCTAATATATGAACAAGAATTGCATACGCTTGAGTTTTCTTCTGATCATTCTGTTTAGTTTTTCAATTAGCCATACACAAGAGCCATGGATCAAGCAAACCGACAGGAAAGTCATTTTACAAAACGACCAGGTTGGTTTTCAGTTTGATCTGTCTCGGGGTACCTACCGTATTGTGGACAAGCAATTTGGTATCGTTCCTGTGAAAAATGCAAAACTTCAAATTAATCAATGGTCGTCGGATGACAAGGATTTTAACAGATCATGGGATCAACACGATGTGAAGGATGAACTGGGCAAAGGCCTTGCCCTTGATCTTAAGTTCAAAGCAGACAACAGGCCTGACTTACTATTTACCTTTATTTTGTATGAAAATCAGAATTTTATAAGTGCAACGGCCGGTATAACCAATACAACAAACGAAATAACGCGGGTTAAGGACATCTATATGATGGCAGATGGAGCCATGTACGATGGAACAGACATGACAGAAGAATTTGCCATGGTAGACGGCTTTAGCGGAGGTGAACCCCTGGAATACGGCCGTCGTGTTTATTCACCTCTTACCAGAAGTAATGCCCTGAAGTCGCGCAACAATATTCTTATAACTTTTACTGAAGATCAGGATCGCAGATCATTGGTCATGGGAGGACTCACCTATCATGATTTTGAAAAATTTGCCACCATTAAGCAAGCCCGCCGGGATGAATTGGAGTTGGGCAAGGACAATAAGAGCAGCCTGCTTTGTTACCTGGATCTGCCGGGTAACAAGCCTGACAAGAGTAAAAATGGCGAAATCCTCGAATTAACTGAGGGTAAAGAACTTCGTACATGGTCCAATCATGAGTTTCGTTGCAAGGAAACTGCCACCTCGGTGAGGGCGCATGAAGAAATCGTCATAGAAGCCAGGAATCTGAAAGAGGACAAAATATATACCCTCGGTTTTTCATGGTGGAGGGGCTTTCGGCATGGCAATCATGGTGATCACCGGCAATCGGTTTTTGTGGAATATGTTGAGGGTGGCTCTATAAAAAGATTGCCTCTGTTGGAAAACAAGCTCCTTCCACGGTTTGACAGGGCTAAAAAGCAAGACCCCGAACAAATGGAGTTGCCATTGCCGCCCACGGCAATCAGTGCCGGCAAACTACTCATTGTTGTTGAGAAATCTCCCCAAAAAACAAAGGATACGGAGAAGGGCTCCAATCAACATGTGTCAGGAGACAAGCATGCCTATCTGAATGAAATATGGCTTCGCGATGGCGGGGCAGAAGCCTTGCTCCCTGATGAACTCACTCCTCTTAGTGAATCACCGAGACCCAGGCAAAAATATACGGGACAACTATTTGCCAGGGATCCTATAGGGAAACGGGTGGATCCGAACGATACCTATCAAGCGCCTGATCGTTTCTATATCAGTTTCACCACTCCTGATCCTTTCATAGCCCTGGAAAATTATGGTTCGCATGTTCAAACAGCCCAGAAGTTTAACCTGAGCATGTATGATTTCCCAACCGTTTGCCTTTGGTATGCAGCCAACGACATTTATGGCGACAGCGAAGCGGAAAACACCTCCCTGGGAGCAGTTGAAGAGATGGAGCGCATTGCAGAAAGCGGATTTCTCAAATACAGCCGGGCTGCGGTACGGCTGGTACCTGATTCCTATATGCCCAACAACCAACAAGGGTGGTGGGATAACAAACATTGGCAGCAAGATGTCGAACCACACAACGGAAGTAAAAACGGACAATATATAGAACCCTATGAAACCACTGAAAAATGGGGCCAGGCAGTAACCGAACTGGGAGGGATTCCTTTATCATATAACCAAACAGGCTTCCGCTCTGAGGATTATGCCAAAGCGTTCCCCGGGCATATGTTGTTTAACAAGACTTATGCATGGAAAGGCCAGCCTGCAGATACAAGCAGCGAATTGTTCACGGATTGGAGAAAAACCTGGGCCCGTAACGGGCGGTTATGGAGTTATGATTATACCGATCCTGACTTCATTGATCATATGCAAAACGTTTATAAAAATTTGAAAAAAGGAGGTGTAAAAGGTTGGATGTTCGACTATCCGGCATCGGGATGGGCCTCTGGTGGGGGCATGGAGGATGACTATTCCACAACTGCCGCCGCTTACCGCAACATATTCCAATTGCCCACGGAAGGATTGGCACCCGAAGCCTATGTGCATGAAAGGAATATGGAGCGCGGTACCGATATCTCCATTGGCCTGGTTGCATCCATGCGTACGGAGAATGATACGGAACTCATGGATAAGACCACGGTAACGCGCTGTGGGTTGCGCTGGTATAAGAACCGTGTTCTCATGAACCTGGATACCGATTCCAAGGATATAGCCAGCTTTCAAGACAACCGCGATCATGTCAGGGCGATCCTCACCATGGCTTATGTAACCACAGGCCGCCTGCTGCTGGCCAACAGTTTTTCCCAGTTTTCAGGGGAAACATTATGGGACATATCACGAACCTTTCCTTATCATACTACTCATAAAAGCGCACGTCCGGTTAATGCATTTGTTTCTGAATTCCCTTCGGTTTACGATTTTAAGGTGAATGATCAATGGCACCAGGTGACCTTTTACAACCCTGATTTGGATTCATATAAAGCTGTAAGCATTGATATCTCAGGAAACCCCGTTGAAGGCGCCCTGAACCTTAACAAAGATAAAACCTACTATGTTTACGACTTCTGGAACGACAGGTTCGTAGGAAAAATAGAGGGGAATTCACACCTGAAACAGGTATTGCGCCCGGCTGAAGCCCGCATGATGTCTGTAAGGGAATGCCTTGAACGGCCTCAGGTGTTGTCCACCAATCGTCATGTTATGCAAGGTTATCTCGATATGGTTCGCGTGGAATGGAATGAAAACCGGAGCAAACTTACCGGAGTAAGTAAAATAGTTGGCCAGGATCCATACGAAATTACACTGGCGCTCAATGGGTATCATGCCGGTGAGTTGACATGCAAGGATCGAAAGACCAAGGCAACCTTGTCATCCGGTAAGGATGGAATGGTCAGGTTAACCCTGGAACGGCCGGAAAATGGCACGGTGGAATGGTCTGTCACTTTTGATCGCCCGTAAAAACGGGTATACCATGCACTTCTAAAACAAACAGTCTCATATACAAAATCAATTAAAACAATAAAAATCATGGTACGACTATCTATCATCATTTGGTGCTTCTTGCTTGTAGCCTGTAATACTGCTACAGAAAAAAACCAGAAAGAAAAAATATTTCATGATTCCAAAATTTCATGGATAGGAGACGGAAAAGAACAGCCGGAAAAAGACTCCCTGTTTTATCTGGATAACCCTACACCCATTTTCAGAAAAGAGTTCAAATCTGAAAAAAAGGTCAACTCGGCCAGGTTAAGAATAACCGCGGCAGGTTATTACAAGGCAAGTATAAACGGAGAAAGAGTGGGAAAAAATATGCTGGATCCTGCATGGACGGACTACAGCAAAAGAATATTCTACTCCGAATATGATGTAACGGACATGGTTGAGGCAGGAGAGAATTGTATGGGAGTTGTTTTGGGCAATGGTTTTTACAATCCACTGCCATTGAGAATGTGGGGCAGAAGGAACCTGCGTGAACCTTTAACAGTTGGAAGACCTGTTTTCATTGCCAGCATTCAGCTGGAATATGAAAACGGCAAAAAAGATGTGATCATTACCGATGATTCCTGGTCTTTCTCATATGGCCCCATCCTGAAGAACAACGTGTACCTTGGCGAAGTATATGATGCACGCCGCGAGATCGATGGATGGGACAAAACCGGCTTTGATGACTCTTCATGGGAAAAGGCAAAGCTGGAAGAAGGACCCGGGGGTGAAATACAGAAAACCTTCTTTCCTCCCATTCAAATAACCGAAAGAATCCAACCTGAAGATATATACCTTCAGGATGAAGGAACATATATAGTAGACATGGGTGTTAATTTTGCCGGTGTATACAGGATTAAACTGAAAGGCGACCCTGGAGACAGCATCGTTATAAGGTCGGGCGAACGGGTTTACAGCGATGGAAGCCTTAATCCAATGACAGCAGTATGCGGGCAGATCAAAAGTGAAGGGGTTGGAGGACCTGGTGCACCCGATACAGCCTTGCAAGAAGATATCTATATCATCGGCAGCGACACGGAAGCCTGGTTTAAACCCGAATTCACCTATCATACCTTCAGGTATTTGGAAGTAAACGGATTGGACAAAAAACCCGAAATACAGGATGTTGAAGGCCTGGCCCTGAATTCGACTGTAACAAATAACAACAGTTTTTCAACCTCATCCGGCTTGATCAACTCCATACAGGAAATGACAGAAAGAACCTTTCTGTCCAATCTCCACAGTGTTCAGCAGGATTGCCCGGCAAGGGAAAAATTCGGGTATGGAGGCGATCTGAATGCCTGCAGCGAGGCCTACTTATACAATTTTGACATGAAATCGTTCTACCGCAAAACGGTCTATGACTGGGTTGATGCGATGAATGACTCAGGCTTTGTCGATACCGCCCCCTTTGTTGGTGTCCAGTATTGTGGCCTGAGCTGGGAATCGGCCATGCTGATCACACAGTATTATCTATACCTGTATTATAATGATACGGAATTCATCAGGGAGATGTATGAAATAAACAATGACTGGATGGACAAGGTGGCCAGGATTCATCCGGAAGGATTGGTAAACAGTGGGCTTAGCGACCACGGTTCCATGGAACCAGTTCCCGTTAAACTGACCGGTACCTGTCACTATTTACAATGTGCCCGCATCATGCAAGAATTTGCCTCTGTGATGAATGATCAGGAGAAACAGGAAAAGTATGAAAAACTGGCGGCAAAACTGAAAGGGTTGATTCAGTGTGAATTCTGGGACAAACCTGTTAAAGATGAAATCAACAGGCAAACACTGCATGCGTTTTTGCTGTATCACGATATCGTCCCCCAGGAAGATATTGATGCTGCAAGGGACTCCCTTTTAAATGCAGTTCAAAACGGACCCGCGGGACATTTTAACACCGGTATTTTCGGTACCAAATACATCACTGAAGTATTGTCCGAACATATATCTCCTGAATTTACATACAACATCGTCAACAGCAATGAATTCCCGGGCTGGGGATATATGATAGACAATGGTGCAACCACCATCTGGGAAACCTGGAAGGAGAGTGACAACACTTTCTCAAACTGCCACCCCATGTTTGGTTCAGTTTCCGAGTGGTTCTATAGTTGGCTGGCAGGCATAAAACCAAACCCCGAACATCCCGGGTTTGAAAAATTTTATTTGGCGCCTTCCACGCCCCAGGAGCTGGATCATGTAAACTGTACCTACCATTCCCCACATGGGAAAATAGTATCTAATTGGGAAAGGGATAACAATAAACGTATTTACCAGATGGAAATTCCATCGGGTACGGCTGCCAACGTTGTGCTCCCCCTGAAAACAGCACAGAACATATCGATAAAGAAAAGCGGAGATCCTGATTTTAAGCCAGGCCAGGTGGATGGGTTGGAATCGGGCCGTTTCGAACTCAGTGAAGGAAAATATACAATAACCATCAAATAAATAAAAACAATGACAAAAAGCGTAAATCTAAAAATGGGATTGACGATCTTATTCGTTACCATGCTTTTTACAATCCCTGCGAAATCACAGGAAAATGATCCTATCATGTACTGGGATTTTGACAACATCAGCAACAGGTCAGCCGTAGAGAAAACCAGCGGCATTGCAGATACACTGGAAGGAAATTTCGATATAGCCCCGGGTATAAAAGATCAGGGATTAAGGCTGGATGGATTCACTGCATGCGTGCGCAGAACGAAAAACGAAGTTCCGGTTCCCGGCGATGAATTCACGATAGAGGCCTGGGTTTCTCTGGGCAATTACCCCTGGAACTGGTGCCCTGTAATCACCACCGAAACAGAGAAAATAAAAGGCGCGCCGGGAGTAACGAAAGGGTATCGTCTGATGATCGGAGCCCACGGAGAAGTTGCCCTTCAGGCAGCCATAGGAGAGCAATGGATCACCTGCAGTACAGAAAAGCTTACCATGCCCCTGAGAAAATGGATGCATATTGTTGGGGTTTACCGCGAAAATAAAGAAATGGCGGTATATGTGAACGGGGAATTAAAAGCCTCCCTGCCCATACAGGGAAAAATTGCATACTCAAGCGGACATAAACCATATTGCCTGATAGGCATGGTTGGTGAACCCGGTAAACCATCTGATCTACACCGGACATGGGGTACGGTGGCTCAATACTACGGACTGAATGGCATCATTGACGAAATAAAAGTATACGATACAGCCCTCGAGCCCGAGCAGGCTAGGGGAAATTTCACTGCCTTTGAAATGAAGGATCCCGATATTCAGCCCCACAAACTTCCGGACATTGAAGAACACCCCGGCCGTTTCGGGGCATTCTATACCAAACTCAAATATTATGATGGCTGGGATAACCTGTGGCCCGTCGACCAGGATCCTGATATAGTGGTTACTTTCGATAAGCTACCTGTAAAGGTCATGTTTTGGAGAGGCATAAGATATGGTACTTCATGGGTCTCCGAGAACAACAACTGGATGACGGATCAAAGCGTTGAGGCCTGGGGCGTGGGAGAAGAGGACAACGAAGGTTGTTTTGAACACATGCAGGACCGGCACTGCAGGTTTTCCCACGTCAGGATTATTGAAAACAATGATGCCAGGGTGGTGGTTCACTGGAGATATGCGCCTGTAAGTGCATACAACAACACCTGGAGAGTAGATCCTAAAACAGGTTGGGAATGCTGGATTGACGAATATCATTATATCTATCCCGATGCTGTTGGCATCAGAAAGGTTTCATGGAAAAAAGGCAGCCTGAAATTTCCGCGCCAGTTCCAGGAATCATTGCCTTTGTTGCATCCGGGCCAGATGGAAAGCGACCTGCTTCATAAGGATTATGTTCATGTGGCAGACTATAACGGAAACAAAGGCCCCGTCTCTTATGTAGAGAATCCGCGGGAACAAGACACCGAATTTGCCCGGGATTATACCGTTCAGCAATACAACTTCAAATCGGAGAACAAACCATTTATCTGCTTCGAGCCAGGAAACAGAATGAACGTCAGATGGAACAACATTGAAGATTACAACGATCATACCGGATGCAATCACTTTCCAGTTGGTCAGGCAAGATGCGACGGACGTACAAGCACAACATCCGACCGGCCCTCCCATTGCGGGAGCTTCCCCATATCATACCCGGTACTGCATGAAAAAGGAGACCGCTATTACTGGAATGGACTTTACGGGATCAACGATATGGATGTCGAAGGACTTGTCGAATTAGGCAGATCATGGGCTTATGCTCCTGATATAGAAGTCAGGGGTAATAACTTTCTATCAGAAGGATACGACAAAAGCGAAAGATGCTACAGAATTAAAAATACCTTAGGACAACCAGAGAAAATTCAACTTACTCTTAATGCCAGCAAAGATAATCCTATTGTAAATCCTGCCTTTTATCTGGAAAATTGGAGTGTTGAAGATGCTAAGGTGCTTATGAACGGAAAAGAAATTAACGATTATCGGATAGGTATAAAGCATGAACTGGAAGGTGATGATCTTATTCTTTTCTTATTTCATAAAAGCTTTGAACCAACTACAATAACTATAAAGGCTTACTAGATATTATAATATTTCTCTATAACAATGATCAATGTAAAATTTATTCACAAAAAGACATTTAAACCTAAAAATTATGAAGCTAAGTAGAAAAAGTCTTACGTCGATGATACTGCTCTGCCTGATTCAGAGCGTATTCTTATTGAATGTTAAAAATGCCGGGGCACAGGAATCGGCCCAGTTTTTTGATCCCGTGGAGGTTCCGGATAATACCAAAGAAAAATTGAAAGAGATTTTCGAAGATAATGCATTTTCTGCAAAATCTTTTAATGGAAAGTGGCTTCCTGATGGTTCGGGTTATTTAGTTCTGGAAAATAAAGCTGGAGATAATAGCCCTTCACTTGTAAATTATGATGTGGTCAGCGGTAAGCGCACATTACTTGTTTCCCCCAATAAATTCGGTTTCTCCGGAGATACTGCTTCTTATAACATTCAGAGCTATGAGATCTCATCTGAGGGAAACAGAATACTCCTCCAGACAATCCGCAAGGAGGAGGGTGAAAGTGAAAAGGTTTATTGGATGCTGGAGATAGAATCGGGAACATTAGAAAAGGTGAAAGCAGGAAATAACAGCAACATTTCTCCGGAAGGGAAAAGAATCCTTTACTCAGAGGAAGGTGATCTGTATGTATATGATATGCGAAGTGAGGAAACAATATCACTCACAGAGGATGTAGTAGCTGGTACTGTTTCGAATAGCCGGGCAGTCTGGAGTCCTGATGGCAACAAGGTTGCTTATGTACACTCAGATGCTTCTGATGTCAGAAAAAGATCATACCTTCTTCCTTCTGATCCCACTTATCCGGAAGTGAAAGAAGTGAGGTACTCCAGGGTAGGCGGAAATATTCCCGCTTTACGGATAGGTGTGGTGGATGCGGAAGGAAAAGAGAAACGCTGGCTTTCTATCCCCATACCCTCAGAGGGTTATTACCTGGGTCAAGTAAGCTGGGCAGGAAGTTCTGATGAGTTGTTGGTGGAGAAGAGAAGCCGTTTCCGTGACCATAGAGAGTTTTTGATTGCCAACGTTAACAACGGAAAAATTAGAACTGTTTACGAAGAGTCTGATTCTGCATGGGTTGTCGCCAGCTATGGAACCAATGGGGGAGTAGAGTGGATTCGGGACTATAGCGCTTTCATTGTCCTGAGTGAAAAAGACGGCTGGAGGCATGCTTATTTGTGCTCACGTGATGGAAAGAAAGAAGAATTAATGACACCCGGAGAATATGATATCATCGGGCGTGTTGGTGTGGATGAAGAAAAAGGCTGGTTTTACTATTACGCATCCCCTGATAACGCTACCCAAAAGTATCTCTATCGCGTTCAGCTTGACGGAAGAAGTAAACCTGAGAGGATATCCCCGGTGGATCAGCCTGGTAACCATCACTATTCCCTTTCTCCAGATGCAAAATGGGCGTTTCATACATATTCATCAAGCGGAAGTCCCCCAGTTATAGAACTTGTCAGGTTACCGGAACTTGAGGTCGTGAGGGTTCTCGAGGATAATGACGAGCTTCGGGAGAAGAGAGCATCAGGGAATCCTCAACCCAAAGAGTTCTTTCAGCTTGATATAGGCAACGGCGTGGTGATGGATGCATGGATGATCAAACCCCGCAATTTTGATCCTTCCCGGAAATATCCGGTTTTCGTGTATGTTTATGGAGAACCTCATGCACAGACTGTAAGAGACGCATGGGGACATGCCATGGCCCATTATCATCGGGTAATAGCCGATATGGGATATCTGGTGATATCTATAGATAACCGCGGCACCCCTTGTCCAAAAGGAGCTGCATGGCGTCGTGCAGTTGCCGGGAGTTTAGGTCCTCTTTCAACTAAGGAACAGGCTGCAGCACTGAAAGAATTCGCCCGCACCAGACCGTATGTTGATCTTAATCGGGTAGGCATCTGGGGCTGGAGTGGTGGAGGATCTAATACCCTTAACGGGATGTTCCGGAAGCCAGAGGTCTATGACGTTGGTATCGCTGTGGCTCCAAAACCACAACCAGGGCTTTACAATGCATGGTTTCAGGAAATATACATGAACACCCCTGAAGTTAATCCAGAAGGCTATCGTAAGTCTGCTCCGATTAACTTTGCCGATGGGTTGAAGGGTGATCTTTTAATCATTCATGGCAGTGGAGAGACCAATACCCATATTCAAATCACGGAGGGACTGGTCGACAAACTCATTGCCCTGGGCAAACAATTCGATTACATGGTCTATCCCAATAGGGATCATGGTATCAGAAAGGGAAAAGGGACTCCATTGCATTTGCGAATGCATATGGCAAGGTATCTCCTGAACCACTTGCCTCCGGGACCTCGTTAATTCGAGCATTAGACTCCTATCGTCATGAAACCCGCATGTTTATTACCTTCGGTGAGTTCACCCGCATACGCGGGTTCGGTTCATTGCCTTGTTGTGCAGTACTCTACATGCGGGTTTTATTAGAATTATCCCTGGCTTTTTAAGCCAATATACTATCCTGTCATGATAACTGGGATTATCTGAAGCATTATGTGCTTTATTATTATTTAATTATCAGTGAAGTTTCAACTCCAAATTCTCTTCAGAAAGGTGTTTTATGTGTGTATTATATTGATATTGCTAATTTTGACAAATCACTGGCAAGAATCGAGGTCATTAAGATAAGATAATATATATTATGGATAATTCGATACTTTCCTCAAATAGTTGTAAAAGATATTTTTGACAAATAGGAATTATAGGCCTTTAAATATATGATCATCCAAACAAATTCGTTAGCTTGGTTGTTTTATTACTGGATGACATCATCATAAATTTAGTTGCTTATGGAACCCATTTGTTTTAAAGTACCCCGCCAGCAAGAAGAAACTGTAAGGGTAGAATACTGGGATTTGCCTTATTTTTATGAGCCATTTCATTTCCATGAAGAATGCCAGATTACATATGTATTGGAAGGCCAGGGCATTCTTTTTGTTGGAAGCATGTTAAACGCCTTCAAATAAAGGCAATCTTTTTTTGATTGGTAAAAATCTTCCCCATGTTTTTCGAAATGATGAACAATACTATCACAAAGACTCCAGCTTACGATCCAAAGCCATATCTATATTTTTCTCTTTCGATATTTTGTTGAATTTATTTAAAGGTATACCTGAATTTTATCATTTAAATACTCTTCTGCAAAATTCAATGCATGGGATAAAATTGGAAAGAAAGCATACAAAAGAATTGGGAATGCATATGCAGCAAATTATTCCTCAAAAAGGATACATTAGGTTAATGAAATTATTTACCATTCTCAATCTTATTTCTTTCAATGAAAATACTGAATTAATCTCCCATCATCCTTCAGGAGAATTTGTATTGGAAGATGATAACCGCATGAATAAGGTGTTTGATTACATCATGATGCATTACCATGAGCAGATTAAGCTTGAGGAAATGGCTGAGTTGGTTAATATGACAACAACTTCTTTTTGTAGGTATTTTAAGTTACATACAAAGAAGACCTTTTCCAGATTTATGATTGAGGTTAGGATCAGTAAGGCCTGCAAACTACTTACTGAAGAGCATTATAATGTTGCGCAGGCATGTTATTCGTCGGGATTTAATAATATTTCAAATTTTCATAGACATTTTCGAAGAGTAACGGGATTGACTCCGAACGAGTACAGAAAAAAACTTCAACGTAGTTATTGTTATTGATAAAGATTCAATGACGGTTTTTTGTATCATTTGTTTTTTTCAATTTTCTTAGAAGATTTCTTGATGTGGGTGTAATTGCCAATCCCCCTCGACCGGTACAACAAAAGTCTGAATGCATTTTTTTGCCAACGTTTTTTACAGATTCAATTGTTTCTTCAAATGGAATAACTGGGTCATATCCGCTCAAGGCCATAGTGGCGGATGAAAGAGCATTCATGGCTGCGGCAACGTTTTTTCCAAGACAAGGTACTTCAACCCTGTTAGCTACAGGATCACAAACAAGGCCTATACAATTCTGAAGTGTCATTGAAGCTGCATTTATTGCCTGTCGGGCGTTCCCTCCATAGAGTTGAACCAATGCACCTGCTGCCATGGCTCCGGCAGCTCCCGTTTCGACCTGACAGCCATGCTCCTCAGCTGAAAATCCGGGACCATTGGCTATGAAGACTCCAATCATCCCTGCTGCAAAGTAAGCCTTTATGATATCTTCCAGTGATGATCTCAGTTTTTCACCAACGGCCTTAAGAAGTCCTCCTACTGTCCCGCACGAACCTGCTGTGGGTATAGCTACAATCACCCCAAACGAACTTTTGTATTCCATTATGGCGGAAACATAAGATATGATGAGGTTTACCAATGGATCAAAGTACTCCTGGTTTTTATTTCTGAAATATAAATAATGCGACTGGTGCGGAAGAATCCTGTCCTCATATTGGGTTCCTTCCAGGCCTTTTGTCATGCTATGTTCAACAATATGTATGAGGTCTTCCATCATTTTCTCCAGTTGGCTGTGTTCCAATCCGCTCTTGGCTTGTTCATAAACCATCCCCAACTTGCCCATATCCAGATGATGTTTATTGCCAAAATCCAACATGGAAGGAACGGAAACGAAAGGAATTTCCTGTTCATTTCCTGATAATATTGGTAAAACAGGATTAATTTGGGCAAAATGGATGGGTTTTTTTATTTTGCCTATTTGATCCTGTAAGCCTTTTGCAAAAGGCTGGGTTGATTTTATTTGGAGAACCTGAAAATCATCATTTTTTTCCCAGTGGATAAAACCATTTTCAGTGAGGAGATCCCTTATTTTTTGTTTTTCTTTATCATCCAGTGGATTATTGTAAAAGATCAGCAACTCATGATAATCCCCTCTAATGCTTACTGGAATATCATTAACCCGCTTGACTTCCATCATGCCTCCCCCAGTGGATACAGCTGTTACCTGTATCTTTTTGCCTCTTTTGCTTTTCAACGTCAATCTGACTGTATTAGGATGATCCGTTGGAAATGAACTTATCTTGTATTCTATATTAACATTCCGGTTGTTTGCAATATTCTTATAATCAAGAATTTTTTCTTCTTTCAGATCTATATTCAGCAATCCCCCGCTCATTCCCAAAACCGTCCCCTGAGGTTCGTAATTAGAGGCCCAGGCTCCCTTCTCGTCAAACTCTACCAGAGCTTCAGATAATTCATTATTTAATATATCCAGTGACACCTTTGCAATTCTCCACGAAGCTGCAGTATGGGAGCTCGAAGGTCCACGCATAACCGGACCAAGAATGTTGTTGAAGATAGAAGGATTTTGTGTTATCATAAGATTTTCAAAAATAAAGGTTTTTATTGATACATTGATGTGATATTTTGGTAAATCCTTATACGATCTTTACATTTTTTATTTAAGCTCATCTTCTACAGTTGCATTTTGTATCTATCTCTTATTTTGAATATTATAAGCATAAAAAATCTCTTTGGCACTACATATTTTATATTTTTCTTATTTTCGGGGGCAATGCCATACCCACTGCCTAGAAAATCGCATGACAGCTTCCCCGGGCTTGTGTACGTAGCTTGATCCTACTGCTGGACTCTTCTATGGTTATCTCCTTCACGCTTTTAGGGTCCTGTTTGACCTGGAACCATTCCAGGTTCTGTCCGTTAGCCTCAAGTCTTCTCTCTAATTCTTTTTTCAGCACAAGGGCGAGAAAACTACAAAATACATGGCCTCTTATGGTTTCATCTACCTTGTGGAATATGGGTCGGGACTCGAGAATGCTCTTAACGTCACAAAAAATATGTTCTACCATCCTCCATAGCTCCTTATATTTGAGGGCCACCTCTTCCGAGGCCATGTCTAAACTCCTTGTCAGCACCCATTTGCCGTCATATCGCTTTTTTTCTTTGACTTTAGCAGTATTAATCTGCATGGAGTCTTTTTTAACTTTCAGGTATTTGCGGTATCCTTTATTGCCAATCATGGATTTGGCTCCTTGTTTTAGCCTCTTTTTCAGGCTCTCGATTATGATCTCCCGGTCAGCCTTATCCTTCCTGGCCTGCCTGAGATTCAGGCAGACGATGTAACGCTCGTCCTCGTGCCAAACTTGTTTTACTATAAGTGGTGCAGGTGCTTTTGAGCCTGGTTTTTTCGTTATGACTTCCTGGTATCTTCCCCGGCGGGTAAAAACCTCTTTTTTTACTCGATTTACTTTTTCATTCTCACACCAAGGATATAATCAATGCCTTTTGTCTCCATTGCCTCTATGGTATCCTGGCTTATCATACCCCGATCGGCTACCATACACATTTTTTTTACCCCAAGCCGCTTGTTCAGCCGATTTGCTATTGGCATCAGGATGTTGACATCAGCTGTATTGCCTGGCTATATCTCACAACACAGAGGGAAGCCTTTGTCGTCAAGGACAACGCCGAGTACCATTTGCTTGTGGTCCGGCTGGTGATCTTTGCTGTTACCGTATCGGCCAATTTCGTCTCCGCCTTCACCTTCAAAATGGATGGAGGTGGAATCAAAAAATACCAACTCGAGCTGTGAAAACACGGTTCGTCTCCGGTAGAAGAGTCTTTCCTCAATCAGATCCTTGATACATCGGGGAGCAAACGGGGTTTTTTCCGCCCTGTTCGTCCAAAGGGGTGCCCAGAAAAGCCATCGCCTGGTAGAAATGGTGAAGAGCGAGCTCCTCTGACCCTTCAATAGCATACTCCTAAATCCATATCTCGCAGGGCTGGTCAGGGCCGCTTACAAACAATCGATGCAGAACCGTGATAAAAATTGCCAGGCTAACATCAAACTGTTACTTACGGTCTTTAAACAGCTGGCCAAGCACCGGCTTAATCCCTGATTCTTTTCATAACAGTTTAAACAACCAATACGGCGCCGATATTTAACACCTGACTGTCAGGCAGGCTTTTACCCGTGAGCAGCATAAGAACATTACTGGAATATTTTGAAAGAGATTGTATTATGTTATCCATCTCTCCTTTTTCCTGAAGTTCATCTGGTCTGCCGAGTGTAGAAACCACTCTCTGTTTGACTTTCCGGCCTTCGCGATAGGTTTGTACTATCTGAAGTTACTGGTATTCTCCTGTTTCCTTTACCCTGACGAACATATGGCAGTTGTTTTTATCATTTCAAAAATACCCGGTTAATTTTTATTCCGTCAAGGTTTTATTAGAATATTTTTGGCGCTACATTTTGAAAAATTTTTTTGAAATTGTTCGGGTAACACATTAAATATCAGTACATAAATTTTTAGATACTCATGGGAACTTTAGACTGTAGAAGAAAAATTAAGGGATAAAACGACAGTGGTTTGATAAGATTATATATGAAATAGTCAATTTTCTATTTTAATTCTATGATTTATCAATATATATTTGAAGGTAATTATGAACGTATACTCTTCGAAGTATATTAACTTTATTTGCTGATGCTTTTAGAATTATTAATGATTTTATCATAATTTAGCAGTTTATGGATGAACAAGATTTTGTAAATGAAGCACCTAAAAGGGGAGATACCTATATAGAACCGATGTTGATTTGGTTTTTTTCTTCAAAAGAGATTTATAGTTTAATTTCTATGGAAACAGCCATCTCCCTTATGGAAAAAGCCTTTATAAGTCTTTCTGCTGAGAAAAGTGAGGTGCCTCAAAGATATGTCACTGAATTTAAGGAGCGGGACCTAAAATTGCTTTTGAAACCTTCGTTTAGTGAGGATATTGATTGTTGTGGAGTCAAAATCCTTACGCAGAAGGAGAAAGCTCCTTCTTTAAATTTGCCTACAATAATGGGAGTCATGCATCTTATAGATGCTCAAACAGGTGAATTTTTGGCCATCATGGATGGGACCTCTATTACTGCTCTTCGAACAGGTGCAGCCAGCGGAATAGCTACCAAATATTTGTCAAGGGAAGACTCTCAAGTATTAGCTATATTTGGTTGTGGTGCCCAGGGAAGAACACAATTGGAAGCAGTATGTGCTGTCAGAGATATTCAAAAAGCCTATGTATATGATATAAGGCCCAAGACTGCCGAAAATTTCATTAAAGATATGCAGTCTAAAGTAGAAGCAGATATTCAATTCACAGATGATTTGACCTTCCTTTCCAAGGCAGATATTATCTGCACTGCCACCGGAGCTGAATCTCCATTATTTCAACTAGATCAAATCAAGGAAGGTGTGCACATCAATGCCATAGGTTCATTTCAACCTCATATGCAGGAGATTGATCCACAAATTATAAAGGCAAGCCGTTTATTTGTGGAGCAAAAAAGCGCTTCTATGGTCGAAAGTGGTGACCTAATAATACCAGTTAATAATAAAATTATTACTGAGGATCATCTGATTGGCGAAATTGGAGAAGTTTTTATTGGCAATAAAGTAGGTAGAGATTCTGAGGAAGATATTACCCTTTTTAAAAGTGTTGGTATAGCCGTGCAGGATCTTATGGTGGCTGAGGCAGTGTATCATAAAGGCGATAAAAAATCAATGGGAACAAAGATTGAATTGTAGTCTTTCATAATCAATAAAACCCTTATGTAGGGCCTTCCAGTGATCTACATGATTAACAGAGGTGTTACAGGGTTATTTAGTTCAAACCCTCAGATATTTAGGTTATTGCATATTTAAGTAAAGATTATTGCCAAATCTTCATCCATCAATTATGCAAAGAATCTACAGGGAGATTTATTGATAGTCCATGGTAGTGCTGATGATAACTGTCATTTTTAGGGAACAGAAAGATTAATTAGCGAACTAATAAAGCACAACAAGAAGTTCACCATGATGGTGTATCCAAACAGAAGCAATATAATTGATGAGGGGGAGATTACTTCCCGTCATCTAGGTTATATTTTGCTTGATTATTGTTAGAAAAAATATAATGCCTGGTAAAAATAATATTTGGTGATAAAATCATCGTTAAATTAATGCGCTGTCTTTTTCTATTTAACCTGGATCATTCATAAACGAACGTAGTGAAGTTTATGAATGCGCGATGGTTTGCGGGTAGGATCCAGGTAACCCCGCATTAGAAAAACCGGCTTTTTGCGAAATTTATTGAAGCAAAAAGCCAGGTTTTTCAATAGCGTCAGAAACCCGCATCCACTGAGTTTTGCTACAAGAAAATGATTAATATGCGGGTTCAATGGGGATTGATCTGAATTGTTCAGGTTGTGCAGTTATATTATATTGTATTACAGAACTTTAATAAACTTGAACAAGAATTAATTATTCTTGAATAATTCGGGTTAGATAAAGCACCAAACTTCAAATACCAAATATCAAATAATATTCAATTTTCGAAAATCCAATAACCAAAACATCCAAATTCAGTCATCTACTTGCATACTGCG
>JAGXLC010000031.1 GCA_018334875.1 Bacteroidales bacterium
GCTGATGATGTTGGGCCCTATTCTTATTCCAATGGCATATCAGATGAACTTGGACACGGCAGGTTAAACGCATGCAATGCTTTAATGGAGGCGATCAGGGCATCATATATTTCAGGAAATTCTTTTATTTGTAATACTTTGCCGGTAGAATACTTTGTTGAGAATTTTCCTTCTAATAGTAGTCTTGATATTTCCTGGTCTGTTAATCCATCGAATTTATTTACTAATGATAACGATACAGGCTCTGTATTTACCACTGCATGGAATGGATCAGCAGGAGGCAACGCCACCATAACAGCCACGTTATCCGGGATTTTGTATCCATAGATATCACCAAGAATATTGGATTAGGCAAGCCAGCAGCAGCCGATCTTATCTTCGGCCATGATCTGGGAGTAATGGAAGGCGGTCAGTATGAAGCTTGTGCTACTGCTCCAGGAGCCATTTCATATGACTGGTCCGTGGCAGGGGCTAATATTGTAAGCGGACAGGGAAGCGGATGCATCATTTTTGAAGTTTATTGCAATGATTCTTTACATATGTGGGTGAATGGAGTAAACGCTTGCGGTGAAGGAGCGGGTGACGAAGCCGTCAGAGATATTGAATGCGATGACGGAGGAGGTGGAGGAGGCATGCTGTCCATTACTCCGAACCCTTCTGATGATATGGTTACAGTAACCGTTGATGAGGATTATAGCCTCTCGGGCGAGCCCTCTCAAACCTATGTTCAAACCTCACAAGATCATCCCTATCAATATAATCTGTATGATCTGAATTACCAGTTGATCAGGGAATTCACCACCGATATGCAATCCGTCCAGATTTCAACCAACGATTTGGAAGATGGATTCTATATCTTGCATGTGGTTCAGGGAGAAAAAGTTTATAGGGCTAAAATCGAAGTGCGGCATTAGCCTAGGCACTGTTGTAAAGCATTCCATATTTGTACCTAAAAAAATGCTAAGGCCGGAATTTCAGGCGGCCTTTTTTAAATGTTGTTGAAGGTTCAGCTAAAGGTGTTTAAAAAGTATTGAAAGGTGATGGGGGCCTCTAATATTTGGCACTTAGCTATACACAACTCACAATCAACTATTTTCCGATACAGAAATTAATTAAATATGGTGGACATTCTATATGATAGCACATTATACCAAACACAGATTAAAGGAAAGTGTAAATTTGTTGTAAAAATATTTCGAATCGATATTTACTTTTTCTGTTTTAAAAACTTTTCTGGATCGATAGATGGTAAATATGCTTTATGCAGAAAAGTTCCACTGAAATTAGCAAACATTATACCCCTGGTAGTTGAAATACATTCAGAATTCAGACTTATTAGCATTTCTTTAGGGAGATCAAAAATTTTCTTTTCTTGATTTGCAAATTCTTCCAGGTTTTTTACTTCAAAATTACAAGTTACTTTGACAGAACCTAGAAGTGTTTTTTTGTCTTCATAGAGTACATTAATGGAGGTTATAGCAAATATTATTTTCTTCTCCATGTTAATTTTGTGTTCTATATTAATATTGAAGTGATATTGTTTACTTTCAATTTGAGGTCTGTTCTCATGGTACAGGTGAAAGTCTAATAACTCAATACCTGATAACCTATATTCAGGCTTGCTATATTTTTTTGTATTTGCCATAGAGTGATTAATTATCAATTGTTAATTTCTGAGTTCAAAGAAAAGAAGCTATTTTCTGTTTTTGAAACATTCATTATTGATTCCCAGTCCCCTGCCTCTGAGCTTGCTGAAACTGTATTCTGCTGGATTATAATTGTCTTGGATTCTTCTTTCACATTAAGCAATTGAATGCCTAATGCTTCTTCAAGGTCAGACAGTGAATCTATAGTGAAATTATGGGTGCCGCTTAGATACTTGGAAATCTCTGATGGTTTCTTCCCTAAAGCTTTAGCAAGGTCTTTATTCTTCCAGCCTTTTGCTTTTTTAGCCTCATCGATTCTGGCCGCGAGCATCATTCTTTTCTCAGTTCTTTTGTATTCCTTTTCATCTGTCTCGTCCATTAATTCGTCTATAGCCGGACTTGCGTAATTTTCTGCTTTCTTATTCATAGTCTTCAGATTTAAATTCGAGATTACCCATTAAATCCATATAGTCGTCAGAAAACTCTATTTCGTCTTCTTGCATTCTGTCTTGTATGTCTTTTGCTACTTGTCTTAGAAAATAATTTTCTTCTTTTAGTTTTGAGTCTTCTTGTAATGTTTGTGTTATTTTTTCTCCGCCACCACCTACAATGATCAAGGTCTTTCCATAGCGTATGCAATAAAGTCTTAAATTTTTATCAGGATGATCATATAACGCACAAACTCCATCTCCGGGTTTCCCTTCTTTTAGTTTAAAAAATTGTTCCCTTGCTCCGGTTTTGTTTCCTATTACTTTAATACGTTGAACAATGTCTTTAAGTTCACCTTTAAATGAATTTTTATTTTCATTAATGAATTGATCGAACACTGTTTCCCGTTCGTTAATAAGAAATACAGAGTATACGGAAGCTTCTGTTCCGCTTAATTTTTCTTCTTTTACTAATTTGTAGTGTTCCATTTAAAAGTGCAACAAATATAATTAAAATTTAACTTTTAAGTTAATTTATGTGTGGTTGTTTTTTTCTATCAAAAATAATGGCCATTAATAGAACAAATTTAATAATATTGAATTTGTATAGTGGAATTAAATGAAAGCCAAAAGGAAAAAAAGGATGTAACCTACAGAAATTAAATAAAATATATTAACAAATATATGTTAATTACTAGCTCATAACCATGAAAGAATCAATTAATAAACAATATTGGCTCAATGTATGTGGTTGATAATTAGGATTAATGCCTCCAAGTTGCTAAATATCAGTTAATATACCAAAAAGATATTAACGAAAAGAGTTTTAGTTGTTGAAAACTAATTGTGAATCACGTTTTTATAATTGTTATTTTTGTTGTTGAGAATAATTATAAATAATATGATTGTTGATTTTAAACTAAAAGAAGGTATGAAGTAATAAAACAAAAAAGCGAATGAAGGTGGCCGCCAACATTCGCTCATATTTGGGGATATTATTTTGTGTGTGACTTGTCTGGGCTGCTTCACCCAGTTTTATCCCTTATTCTTTTACAAATATAGGACAATTATTTGTAGAGTCAAAATATGTTTTAACTGGCAGCTGGGTCTATGAACCGGAACCCACCGAATAATCCGGCAAAAACATAAATTATTAAATTATGTATAGAACTGGAGAAAAACCTGGAAAAGGTAGATATCAATGTACAAAATGTGGCCATATTATCCGATTGGATGATGATTCAGACACATTACCTCCATGTCCGGTATGTGAGAATACAACATGGAATAAATTGAGTTAATTAATAAAAAAATAATATAAAATATGAATTTTAGAGTAACAGAAGTTATTGACGGAGAATCATTTGAGGTTAGTCCCAATTGGAGTTTTAATAGTGAAAATGGCTCTACAGTTAGAGCCAATGGCTATAATACGCCTGAAGAAGGTCAACCTGGATATATAGAAGCTAGGGAAAAACTGAGAAATCTTATTGAAGGTAATACAGTTGAATTAAGAAATAAAATTAAACTCACATATGGGCGCTTATTATGTGATGTTTATTTTAATGGTAAGAATCTAAAAAGTTATTTCAGAGAATATCAGTAAGGTTCGTTAGTTTTGACAATTAGAAAAGGCTAGCTATTTTAGTTAGCCTTTTTCGTATAAAATGATCTTCCTTTCTATTTGATTATTTTTTTTTAATTTGATATAGACTTAAAACATAAAATGGATCAATATCAATACATTTATCTTATTATTAAAATTTTGTTAGTTTGTTTTGTTAACAAAATATATCAGTAAGCTTTCTTTACATTTATAAGAACTTTTTTCACATAAATGAATATATTTTGATTTTTCTGTTGATTTCTGGTATCTTTGGAATTAATCCCTTATAAATAAATGCTATACTATGAAATCGAAAAAATTTTTAAAGGGAAAAATAATCACGCTTTTATGTTTATTTGTCTTTTTATTGTTTCACCTTAAATCTAATTCTCAAGAATGTCCATTGAATTTTGATTATTCATTTCCTGTTTTTTCTCTTATTCATGTGGAAAATGGCAAGCTGGTTGAATATAATTCTTTTGATACTACTTATCACTATATTCATCATAAATATTGGGAATACCGTGATAGAAAATCAGAAATGAATGGTATTCAAAAAATTCATTGTCAAACCAAATTAATTAAACTTCTTGATGATTTCAGGGAGAAATATCAATCATATTTTCCAAATCAGAATGATACAATTATATCTCCAAAAATAGGTATGGTAGAACTTGGTTTAACGATATTAAGAATAGAGTCCTTTTGTGATAGAGGATATTCAAAAATAATGATTGATAATAGAGGTGCTATAAAAGATTTTACAGAAGTTTTAAAAATTATAAAAAAAGAAAAACATCAGGGATGGGAAGGATGTGATGAAAGCACAATATATAAAATTAGAGGATTGCTTTATCATGAAATAGGCAATAACAAAGCTGCCGTCAAACCCATAATAACCATAAGCGTGTAGCGCTTAATGCCTGTTTTATCAAAAAAGCCCCCTATCCAGGGCAAGGTTAAAGCGCTTCCTATAGTAGCAACAGCATAAATGGATCCAAATTCTGCATTGCTGATACTGAGAAACTCTTCAATGGAAGGTACATATAGAGAAAGCAAGAAAGTCTGACCAAAACTTGAAAAAAAAGTTAACACCAGACCAAAAGCCAATAAACTAAAGTTGTTTTTAAAAAATGTCCTGACTCTGCTATTCAATGAAAATATATTTTTATGATACGTAAGTCCATTGTTATTCCGGCTTGATATAAAACCGTCACAAAGTATGTGAAATTAGGCATGCGAAAATATTAAAATTATCAGAAGGAACAGAATTATTCTCGATTAATTCGGGTTAGATCACATTTGCAAGATTAAAAAGCTTACAAGAATAGTAAATAGAACGGTAAAACTTCTTTTCGACTGGAACGATGTAATTTATTCAAATCCTCTTCGGTAATTTCTGCAGGCCAACTACCCCCATTCTGTCTGTTTACTCTTTAAAGGTTAAACATTCTTAACCTTTCACCGATTAGGACAATTGATTAGTATATCCCCGCCGGCGAATGATCTTTAGGTGGGTGGTATTACAATCCAAATTCATTCTGTATCTCTTCCAGTGATTTTCCTTTTGTTTCAGGGAAAAACTTGTATACAACAACAAATTGTATTACCATAATTACAGTGAAAATCAAGAAAGCCAAACCTGTTGAAGTGGTATTCCCTATTTCTGCAAAAACCGGGAATATCCAGGAAACAATAGCAGCACCTATCCAGTGGGTAAAACTTCCAAGCGCCTGCCCTTTTGCACGAACTCTATTAGGAAATATTTCAGAAATATAAACCCAGATAACTGTCCCCTGAGAAAGAGCAAAAAAAGCAATGAAACCGATCAGCCCAATTAAGACAATAGATCCGGGTTCTGAAGCTACCATAAAATCAAGGGAAACCATCAACAGAGTAATTGTTAACCCTGCTGCACCCAGCAGCAATAATTTTTTCCGGCCGAACCTGTCAATGATATTAATGGCTATAATTGTAAATATCATGTTTGTAAGACCAATGGCAACCGATTGCAATAGTGCTGATTCTCTGGCCACTCCAGCAACTTCAAAAATTCTGGGGGCATAATACATAATAGCATTAATACCGGAAAACTGGTTGAAGAATGCGATAAGGATGGCCAGCATGATTGGAAACTTCAATTTTTTTGTAAACAACCTGGTTGTATGGATATGTTGATCAGCATAAATGGAATCTTCAATGATTTTAACCTGCTCATCAAGATTTTTAACATTAAAATGTTTTAGGATCTCTCTGGCTTTGTCCGATTTATTTTTCAGGATCAACCAGCGTGGAGTAGCTGGTACACCAAACAGGAACGTGAAGAATAGAATTGCCGGTACAGCTTCTACTCCAAACATCCATCTCCAGGCATCTTGTTCAACCAGTAAAGAAATGATATAATTTGAAACATAAGCCAACAGGATACCAATTACAATATTGAGCTGGAACATGGCTACGAGCTTACCCCGCTTTTCTGCAGGGGCTATTTCTGCAATGTACATAGGACCAATAACAGAGGAAGCTCCTACCCCAATTCCTCCAAGGAATCTATAAATCATAAAAGGAATCCATAAATTGGATAATGCACTGCCTAAAGCTGAAATAAAATATAAAGAAGCAACGAGTAACAAAGCATTTTTACGACCCAATTTGTCGGCTGGTTTCCCCGCCGATAATGAGCCAATAACCGTTCCAATAAGAGCTATGGAGACAGTGAAACCATGCCAAAACCCGTTTAAACTCCAAAATTCCTGGATTGATTTTTCTGCTCCTGAGATTACTGCTGTATCAAAACCAAATAGAAAACCGCCAAGGGCCGCAATATAAGCGCTTCTTAACAACAATTTGCTTGCTTTACTCATAATATTCTATTTAACCCTTTTGTATTTTTTTTATATCAATACTAAAAGCCTACTAATCAATATTCTATAAAAACACATTATCAACAAATATACAAAAGGGGCTGCCGGAAAGGCAGCCCTTTGATGAATTAATCCTAAAAAACCTCTAAATGCAATCCATCATCACTATTCAGGCTTTTCCTGGTCGTAAATACTGGAAATCTGTGATTCGGTCAGGATTGTATTGTAAAACCTGATTTCATCCAGTTTGCCATGTAAATAGCCACCCCAGGCCAGTGGAATTTCTGTATTTTCATCAAAATTATCGGTAGAAGAAGAATACTTATCACAGTCTACACCAAATACCAGATCGTTACCGGAAACTGTTTTCATGGTACCCGGTACATCTTCCCATTTTTGAGTTTCCGTACCGTTTATGTAGAAGACCATGTTGCCATCGCCAACCGTAACTGCAAGATGATACCATTGCTCGGTCTCAAGCGCAGGGTCGGTATCCTTGTCGTAAATGCCGTCTGTGGTAGCGGCGGTGAAAAAGGCTTTATTGGCCGATTGTAGCTGGAATTTGTAGCCATTCCAGGAGTGCAGGCCTATAAAGCGGTTGTTTTCAAGCACTTCGCTTGCGTATACCCAAAGGGCAATGGTCATTTGATCCGGGTTAATGGCCGGGTTGTAAGGCACTTTAATGCGGCTTCCTTCGTTAAAATAAAGGGCCTGGCCTTCATCACCGTAGCGGTCTGTTGTCCATTCGGGTTTGCCTCCATTCCAGCCGTCGGGGGCTTCAAGCAATTCGCCGTCAAGCCCGTTCTCTGAATAATCCTTGGCAGTAGAACCACTTCCTTCATCAAAAGTCCAGTGCCCTGAAAGAGCATCCGGAGCAATAGGTGTTATCTCTTTACTGAGATAATCCTCAATAGCTTTTTCGAGGGCAACAGTTGCATTATCTACTTCTGATTGTGTAGCATCTTCATTGTCATAAACTACCTGGGCATTTTCCAGGGTATTCTTCAGCTCATCTTTGGCACCGCGCTGGTACTGCCCTTCTGCAGTTCCTTCGGTGGTGTTGTCAAGCAAAGTTTGGGCTGAGTCAATCATTTGTTTAAGATTTTCCTTGTCTACAGTTACTTCTTCAGTTTGATCTTCAGAACAACTAATAGAGACAGCAAACATTCCAACAATTAGTGCAAGAATGATTGCGCGTGTGTTTAATTTAAATAATTCCATAATAATATGATTTTAGGGGTTTGAAAATTTATAAAGCATTATTTGCATCACGTTCACTTTGTGGTATTGGGAAATAGCGATCTTCAGCATATATGAAGCCTTTATTTGAAAGAGCAGCCTCAGCAGCTTCTGCTCCGTAGCGCATAAGATCAAAGTATCGGTGAAATTCCATCGCCAGTTCAACCCGCCTTTCATGCCTGATGACATCCCTGAGAGTTTGCTGGTTGGTAACGGTTATATCGGATAAAAGTCCCTGGGGTACACTGCCGTATCCCGACAAGGTGTTGTCGTATAGATAACATTCCCTTGCTCTTTTTCTTATTTTATTCAAAGGCTCAAGTGCATCAGCAGATCGATCTTCTTCATTAAGTGCCTCGGCTTTCATCAAGAGTATCTCGGCATAGCGCATGTAGGTGTAATTCAGACCTGCATCTCCTTTGGTTCCGGCGCTCACCTCTTCAAGGGGCTGAGCATGCTTTTTGGTCAAAAAACCCGTAGGTGACCACGCCGGGTCAAAATCCTCGCCATTGAGCCATTGACCACCCTCCCTTCCGATTGAATAATCCAGCCGAGGATCTGCAATCCCTTCATTGGTCACCTCGTATGCATTAACGAGGTCTTCTGTTGGAGTATTAAAATAATATCCGTTTTCTTTCTTTGGGCTGAACCATTGGTTGAGATAGCTTCCCTCATAAGGAGTTTCTCCTTTATTGTGCTGAAATTCAATTATGGACTCATCATTGTTATCATAGGCCAATTCAAAATTGTGACGGTAAACGTCAAGTAATTCATACACCTTCAGGTCCTGAACCTGATTGGTTGTTGTAATAACCTTCTGCCATTTCTCCTGAAACATGTAGACTTTGGCCAGTAAGCCCAGGGCAGCCCCTTGGGTAGCACGTCCCTTTTCCGTACCGCCGTACTGTTTGGGCAACACTTTGGCTGCGTCCTCCAGGTCCTTTTCTATTTGGGAATAAATTTCCTCCACATCTGAAAGGGGTACATGAAGGGCTTCGGAGGTAAGTGCTGGTTTGGTCTTCAGGGGAATGCCCCCATAGATATTGACAAGATGGAAGTAATAATAGGCCCGTAGAAATTTGGCCTCGCCTACAAGGCGATTGCGAAGATCATCGTTCATATTTATTTTTGGCACGTTCAGAATCACTTGGTTGGCGCGGGTTATGCCTTCGTAATAATGTTGCCAGATGAATTCCACAAAGCCGTTGTCAGGAGTCACGCTGAAATTGTCAATAAACTCAATTTCACTCTGATCTCCCGGATTACCACCTTTTATGGCGTCATCGGAGGCTACATCGCCAAATACCCATAGGCAGTTGTTTATTTCCCGGAAAGAAGCGGGGACATAAGTGGTATTCACCGCAGTAATGGCCTGCTCAGGCGTTTCGTAAAATGTCTTGCTGGAATATACGCCCTGCAAATCTTCGTCCAGGAAATCTTCGCAGGATATAAAAACAGGAAGAAGGACAAGTGCTATAAGTATTTGTTTGATTTTACGCATAATGTCTGATTTAAAATGTAATTTGCAAACCTATATTGTACCCTATGGCCGAGGGGTAAGTTGCCCAGTCGATATTGGCAGCCCGGTCGCCCTCACCTTCTGAATTGTCGCTAACCGTCATTTCGGGATCAAGACCGGGGTAATCCGTAATAGTAAATAAATTCTTGCCTGAAAGATAGATGCGTGCTTTCTGCATCGAGAGCTTTTTAAGCAGCGATTCTGAGAGACTGTATCCAATTTGTAAGGATTTCAGTCTGGTATAAGAACCATCTTCCAAAAAGCGGGTGGATGGCCTGGTGTTATTGGCCTTGGCATCCCAGGAAGCACGGGGCTGGGTATTGCTTGTTCCTTCTCCTGTCCAGCGGTTATTGTAATAGCGCATGGTTAGGTTGAAGGGACGGTAGAAGCCCTCGATGTCGGTAGCTACCTGGTAATAAATTTCCTGACCATAAGCACCCTGAATGAAAACCTGGATATCAAAATTCCTGTATTTAGCTTGCAGGTTAAGTCCGGCTGTATAATCCGGAATACCACTTCCAACATGAGTACGGTCATCCGCATTGATTACCCCGTCGCCGTTCTGATCCTTGTACATAACATCTCCAGGCTTAATATCCTCACCCTGATAAGCATGGGTAATGATGTCGGATTCATTTTGGTAAATGCCAATCATTTCATACAAATAAAACGAGCCAATGGGATACCCTTCTTCGGTTTTAGTGGCATAAACGCCATTATCAATACGCCCGCTTAAAATCGGTGATTTAAGTTTGGTTACTTCGTTGTTCAGGAATGCAAAATTTCCGGATATCCTGTAGAAAAAGTCACCGATTTTATTTTTATAACCTGTCTGCAGTTCCAACCCGGTATTTTTCACCTGGCCGCTGTTAACCCAGGCAGGATCTGCATATCCGGCTGAAGTGGGTATAGACTCCCTGGTAAGCATGTCTTTTGTGTACTTTTGGTAATAATTCACCGTTAAGTCGATGCGGTTATCGAATAGTAAAATATCGGTTCCAATATCATATTGATTACTTGTTTCCCAATGCACATCATCATTTCCAAGAACCGTCATCGCATAACCATTTTGCGAGACACCTCCAAAAGAATAATTGAACCCCGGGTTGATCTGGTCGGAATAAGCGTAGTAGCCAATATTTTGATTTCCAATAAAGCCTATTCCTCCCCTGATTTTCAATTGCGATATAAATTCTGCATCTTTCAGGAAGTTTTCCTTATCGAGGCGCCAGCCAATGGATGAAGAGTAAAACGTACCCCATCTTTTACCTTCAGCCAGTCTGGAAGAGCCATCCTCCCGTATGGTTGCTGAAAGAAGGTATTTACCGTTGTAGTTATAGTCGGCGCGTGCAAAAAACGAAAGCAAAGCGCTGCCAAATTTATCTTCGGAGGTACCAATACTTCCCTGACCATTACCTAAGTAAACCACATCCGGATCCTGGTCTTTAAAATCATGCTCAGTAGTGGACTTGTTATACCAGGATTCTTTAATTGCCTCGGATCCTACCGTAGCGGTAATGTTGTGATTATCACCTATCGTGATGCTATAATTGAGCACGTTGTTCCAGGTCCAGCTGTTGAACTGCTCATCAGCGGCGGTTAGCGAATTCGGGTTGTTTATACGGTTATTGGTACCCCAGGTTTTATTAAATCTGCGACGGTTACTTGTGCTGTAATCTATTCCCAGGCGGGAGGTATACGTAAAATTTTCCCAGAAGGATAACTTTGTGAATACATTCCCAAACAAGCGGTAAGTATGCCTGATATTCGAAAAATTTTCAAGCAATCCCACGGGGTTGTATCCATCCCCAAAAAATTCGGGATGCTCTGGTAAGTCCACAAAATTCCCCTCTTCATCGTAAACCGGTATGGCCGGTGTACGGAAGAACGCGTAACGTACTGAGCTGCCTCCGTTACCACCATAGCCGTCCCCTGAGGCGCCCTGAATATTTTTCGTTCCTGCCGATGCATTGATGTTGGTACCGATTTCAAGGCCGCTTAACGGCTTGGAAGTAACGCTTAATTTGCCGGCAAAGCGCTCATAACCGCTGTTTAAAAGTATTCCTTCCTGATTGAAATAATTGCCGGAAACTACGTATTGGGTTTTTTGATCCCCTCCGTTTACGCTCAGGTGATATTTTTGCTGAAGGGCATTACGAAAAATACGGTCGAGATGGTTAATATCCGGCAACGATTGTGCAAGCTCGTCACTAATCAGGTTTCTTTTCAGTAAATCCATTTCCACGTCGGCATTGTCGTTACGTGCCGCTTCGTTATAAACTTCAATGTACTGGTCTTTATTCGTCATGTCCGTTAGCGGGCCATGCATCTGTACCCCGCTAAATAATTTAAATTCTATCTGTGCTTCTCCTTTATTTCCTTCTTTTGTAGTAATCAAAACCACCCCGTTATTGGCCCTTGAACCGTAAATAGCTGTAGAAGAAGCATCTTTCAGGATACTTATCGATTTGATATCGTCGGGGGATAGCGTACTAAGGGCATTCTTGGTTGGAATGCCGTCCACGATGTAAAGCGGTTCATTGTCGCTGTGAATCGAGCCGATACCCCGAATACGGACATCCACCTCACCTCCGGGATGGCCTGTGGCCTGTGATACACGCACGCCGGAAGCCAGACCCTGCAAGCCCTCATCTATCCTATCTACCTGTAACTGTCCAAAGTCTTCCATGTTGACTGAAGAAACAGAACCTGTCAGATCGGCCTTTTTTTTCGTTCCATAGCCAACAACCACAAGTTCTTCCAGTTGTTGAACACTCTCCTCCATGACGATATCAAAATACCTCTTGTCGCCAATGGTGATTTCCTGTGTTTTATATCCTACAAAAGATACCACAAATATATTTACCCCTTCTGGTTTTTCAGGGAGCTCAAAATTTCCATTTAAATCTGTACTCGTGCCTTTTTGGGTACCCTTGTATATAACATTCACTCCAGGCAATGGTTTGCCTGCCTCGTCTTTAACGGTGCCTTTAATCGGCCCTGACTGCCCCCAGGTGTTAAAACAGATCAACAATAAAAGAAGGCCCGTTAATAAACTTTTAACTTTAATATTCAAATGGTTTGTAATCCGTTTTAAGGTAAACATGTGTATAAAATTGAAGATTGAGGGTTAATAATTCTTTTTCTCAGGATCAGGTATGTCTTGTTAGTTCCAATTATAAGAGCACCTGCAGACATACTAAGTCTGAAAATCCCGAAAGAAATAGGCTCCCTTTTGTTTTTTTAATCTACTAAATAAAAAATTACATCATTTTTTTAATTGTTAAGCCAAACACGGCTACGAAAATTTTGTCCTTTTTATCCACTGAAATCGTCTCCGTTCAAATAAACAATTTCTTTTGTTTTTATATTAACAACAATACATAAACACATTTAATTATTAATATGTTCGCAGCCAGATTACTGCTGAACTATATCTGGGTTTTACATACAAGATAATTCATATCTCTTTTCATTGTGTTTACAATAGTACATTATGTGTATAGTATATTGCATGTTTGAAATTCTCTGATGTGAAAGAGGTAAAAGAGAACAAATACCATTGCGTCTTCTTGTGCATTTAAGAGGATGCTAAAACCTAAACTTATGGATGGTGGATAATGATTTTATAAGTTTGGCTGAATTGTTCGGTTTTTAGATTTAATAAATACAATCCCGAGGGGAAAATGGCAGTATCCAGCAGTATATGCTCACCTGATTTCCAGTGTCCGGTTTGTATAACCCTGCCTTCTATGGTAATTACTGAATAAAACAAAGGGGCTAATGTAGGAATATTTGCAGATATATGAAGGATTTTATCCGCTGGCTGGGGATAAATGCTTATTTTGGGTTCCTGCAAAGGACCTTTTTG
This sequence comes from Bacteroidales bacterium, assembly GCA_018334875.1. NCBI lineage: Bacteria > Pseudomonadati > Bacteroidota > Bacteroidia > Bacteroidales > Bacteroidales bacterium. The sequence continues at coordinate 13,174 of JAGXLC010000031.1, forward strand.
TACAGAAGTAATTTCATTATTGTAAATGGTTTTAATGGCGGAAGGAGGTAATGCGTGATCATAAACCACGATCTCATCCAGGTAACCATGAAAATGGTAATCCTGGTCCGGGCGGGCTTTGCCGATGGTCATATCCAGAGTACTGGGATTCAAAGCGCCGCTAAATGCTGTAAAGTTGTTTAGCCTTCCGTTCAAGTATAATTCCATCTCTTCACCTGTATACACTGCAGTAAAATGATGCCATTGCTCTTTTTCCAAAGGTGTTTCCATATCCAGGTCCAATATCCCATTTGTTGTATTGATGGTACTGCGGAGGTATGGGGGGTTGTAAGATATTTTCCAGCGATTTTCCCAACTTCCATGCGAAACGAGATAGGTTTCATTGTATTCCTGTTGCAAGGGATAAAACCAACCTGCCACAGTCAGTTCTTCACTGAATTTCAAGGAGGAATCATTGGTTATGCGGATATAGGATGATGTACCGTTCAGGCTTGCTGCCGCTTGAGGGTTCCCAAGACTATCAGCAACCAGGGTAATACTGTTTGCTGTTGTTTCCTGCTGATACTGGCTGTGATCGCGGGTATCTCCATTAAAAGGAAGTAAGAGTACGGGCTCACCCATTTCCATATCGCTTAACCGGCGTACCATTACCAACAGGCTATCGGTGGTACTGCCATCCACATCAGAAACAGTGCAGCTTAAAGTATAATTGCCTTCCTGTTCTGGTGCCTGCCAGTTAGCAGTGCTTCCATCGCTTGTCAACTGGCCGTGTTCACTTTCCCAGTGAAAAGAAAGCACATCCCCGTTTTTTTCAAATACGTTGCAAACCAATGAAGTGGTTCCGCCCAAATCCATTTTACGCGGATCAGCACGGATACTTTTGATTTCAGGGATATACGGAATTTTTTCGAGCACTTCCAACTCAAGCCAGGCGGTATCAGATTTACCATTAGCCGTTACTACACAGCGGTAATTGATGTTTACGGCTTCATCCGGCGCTTTGTCAGCAAGTATGGAATTTCCCTGAATTTCATTTCCATCTCGTTGCCAGCTATAAGTTAGCGAGTGCCCTTCAGGATCAGTTGCAGTGCAGTACAAATAAAGGGAATCGTTTTTTTCCACAGGATTTTTCAGAGCTTTCAGGGCTTTTATCCGGGGCGGCCGGTCGTTGATTTCTTCGCCGTTTGCAAAATCAATGCATATATTGTTAACGAATGTTTTTGTGCCCTTTTGTTTCAATTCGGCATCCGGCGGCAAATATACCAGCATCCGTGCCTTCCCCGCAGGAATACTGAGGGAGGTTTCCCCTGAAACATCATTAAGAATGATTTGATTTTCAAGGGCATCATAAACATCTACAATGCTATCTGTAACAATGGTAATGCTCGTATCTTGCTGATACGGATTCCGTATCAGGCAGGCAGGGAAGGAACGTGAATAGAAATCCGTACTGGTTAAGTTTATCCGCAGAATGTGCTCTACATCTGTTTTTTCCACTAAACTACCGAGATAACCTACATGAGATGAACTGTAAAGGGAGAGGTTGGTGGGAGCCCATCCGCCATTCACTGCGTCGCCTGTAGCTACGGGGCTTTTACCGTTCAGGCTCTCCCGCATCGACTCGTGTGCGATGCAGCTATCCTGGGTGTTAGTAAGGACCCATTCTTCGTTATCCTGATGGTCAGCAGGTAAAAAACCCGGGTAAAAATAGGCAGAAGCATTAGTCAGGTTGAGCATCCATTTGGCAATAGCATTGGCATACTGTTCCTGGTAACGTACCATCGGCACTAATGCTGCTGCTTGCTGAATGCCGTTCATCAGGAAAGCATAGTCATTTCCTTCGTCGTAAGCTTCGCCTCTTAGTCCGGAACATTCGTAGTTGCCCCATTGGCCAATGATAATGCCCCAGCCTCTGAGACTTCCCTGGTTAAAACACCAGTTTACCATTTTATCCACATCATAGTTGGTGCCTGCTTCTGCATTCATACGTGCTGCGGTATATGTACCATAAGCAAATTGCAGTTCATAAACCGGATTTTGCTCTCGGTTGTTCAAAAATTCAAACGCCCATTCGGCTCCGGTCAAGTATTTTTTATTGCCTGTTTCCATATAGGCATGATAAAGAATCCACGCAATTGCTCCTGAGGCAGCAGGTTGCTTTACCCCACTTTCCAGCGGCGCCATTTGTTTAAAATCCCAGGCGCGGTAGTTCATATAAGGTACCTGCCAGGGAGTAGCGTTTGCACCCATGGCCTTTACCGCTTCAAGCCAACGGTCGGCAACTTTGGTGAACTGTTCAGCAAAATGCCCGGTTTCGGGATAAAGATCGTTCAACTGGTAAAAGAAAACATTGGGCATGGTTTCGTACCACCAATCGTTGCCGCTGCTTCCGGAGTATTGATTCAAATAGATATTTTCTCCGTTGGCCCGGTTGAAGAAATCCCCGGCCATGAGCACCCAATTCTGACCGAATTGATCTGATTTGTCAATACCGTTGAGCGAGGCCCCTATCAGTGCAGGCAAGTAATTGATCGCTTCTGCAACTTCCTGCGGATTTTGTCCAACATAAGAGGCAATACCAATATGCGGATGGTCGTAGTTTATCCCGGATTCATCAATTACCGTTAATGGCAGGTATTCTCCGGTCAATGAAGTATCAAAAACCAGCGAATCATAACTATGGGCCACTTTGCTCCAATTACGAATATTATAAGGTTCCGGCCTGTCAGGCATTTGCCCGATGCGGTCAGGAATAATTTGCTGAGCCTCAATCAAAATGGGCATTAAAAGGATCGTAGCAATGAGGTATACCGTTTTCATACTAAATTTTTTATAACATAAGATATTAATTTTTTTGTAGGTACCTGTGTTTATTTCCGCCTAAGTTGAGCGGTTTGAACAGCCTGTCCCATGTACGGAGTATTGGGAAGGTGAAAACCTTCCAACTTTTTTCCCCGACACTTCGTGTATGGGGCAATTTGGGTTCTTTATATACCAAAAATATGAGAAAATCCGCCCAGGAGGGATGCCCGGGCGGATGGTATGGTATATCAATACGAAGCATTATTTTTCAGGTTCCCAGAAAACTACGCCAACATTTGAGTCGGCGGTGCCGTAATAAATAAACCATTTATCTTTAAAGGGAACCAATCCTTCAATAAAAGTAGTCCCGCTGGGGTATTGCCCAGATTTTTCGAATTCTTCCTCAGGTTGAATGAAAGGTTTATCGATACGGGCTTTCAGTTTAGCAGGATTTTTAACTGAATAAAGCGCCTGTCCTCCTGTATAGGTACTGTCAGGCACTGAAGGATCGCCGTTTACGGCGCTGTTTCCTGCGTTATACATTACCAGGATACCCTGGTCGGTGAGTATAGCAGGCGGACCTGCCTCTACCAGCCATGAATCAAAATATCCTTCACGGGGCTGCAGGACGGGCTTAAGACTGCCATCTTCATTTACTATAGGTTCCCAGTCTGTCAGATTCTCGGAGGTGGCAAGATAGATTTTCGGTACCCCCCAGTACATCCAGTATTTCCCAGCTAGCTTTTGCGCAATCAGATGATTGCCTTCCCTTTTGGTTACTATCGCACCTGATTTTGTGTGCATGCTGTTAAACTTGCCTTCATAGGCATCTTCAAAAGCAGGTCCGTGTTTTGTCCAGTTTTCCAGGTCTTTTGATGTAGCTACGGCTAAACGGGGTGTTTTATGATTCCACTGGGTATAAGTCATTACATAAGTTCCCTCCCCGGTTTCCACTATACGTGGATCTTCAGTCCCACCCGGCCATTCGTATTGCTTTTGGTTGTCGTCTTCCGGATAAAACACGGGTTCTTTTAATCGCTTAAAATCCAGCCCATTATCTGAAACAGCCATACCCAGCCGGGATGTATGACCGCCTATTTTCATCTCACCCGTCAGGTCTTCTGCCCTGTAAAGTACATGTACCTGGTTGTCTTTTACAACTGCCGCAGGGTTAAACGTAGCCATGGATTCCCAGTACAGCATACTGTCGCGCATGGGACAATGAAAATAGGATTGGCTATCAGGGGCGATGATAGGATTAACTCCTTCTGGTCTAACAAAGGGACCAAAAGTCCAGTTTTTGGTTTGAGAATCTGTTAATACAAAAATAATTAACAGTGCAACAGGCAACAATGCAATTCGCTTCATCTTTTTTGGTTTTTAATTGATAAATTAAGAATACTTAGCTGATAAACATGAGTTTATGCATAGTTGCGTATGCGGAAAGATTACAGTGGACAGGACAAAATTTGGACTTAATTATACAAATCTACAACTTTTTTTTATGAAGGTCAACCTGCATTATTCATAAATTTTTTAAATATGAATAAAATGCAGAGCCTGTACCGCAAGGCAGTATTAACGGGAGAAAAAATTGAATAACCGAACTGTTTAAATCTTGCTCCTGAAAACTTTGTTGCCGCCGGTTTTTTCCTACCCGGAAATTGGTAAAATCAACAATTTTTTTTATATTACGTATTAGAGATTACAGTTGCTCGTCACTATATTATAAACCATGGGCCATAAACCGCTTTTACATATTTGCTTTATATTTCTTTTCATACAGGGTTATGGACAAAACTGGCGAATGGACAGGATCGGGAATGCTGACGGCTTGTCCAACAGCGCAGTTACCACCGTTTATATGGATTCAGAGGATTTTATCTGGCTGGGTACGTGGGATGGTCTGAACCGCTATGACGGGAGTAACATCAAGGTATTCAAACCGGAAGCATTTAAAGAGGGGAGCATAAGTAACAATATTATTCGCAACATTCTGGAGGACAAACAACAAAATTTATGGATTGTTACGGAAGACGGGGTAAACTTATACAATGACAGCAGCGAAACATTTCGTACTTATTTAACCACCGATTCATCAGAAAAATATATGGAGAATCGCTATCATGCTTTCCTTGATCCGGATTCCTCCGTATGGTGCAATAAATATGGGGATGGTATTCGCTCATTTAATTACAGCAGTGGCAACTTTTCGGAACCGATAAGGGTAAAAGGGCATCCCGGATTTCTTCAAAAGGTGAAGGGGGCATGGTTTGTTGATAACCTCCTGTGGATACTTAAAAGCAACGGAACCCTCTACGGCCTTAGCCAAAATGAATACTGGCGCATTGAACTCAGGATTCATTTGCCTGATTCGATTAAATACGATTACGAGCATCATTGGTTCTTCAGGCAAATGGAAGCACCCCTTTTTTTTATTGCCACTCAGCAAGGTGGACTTCTAAGCCTGGATTTAAACAGCGAAAATTACAGGAGCTACAATGTCGACACTACGGTCTTTCGTATTACTTCGCTCTCAAAAAGTAAAAATGGCAATTACTTGTGGGGGGGCACTGATGGCGGACATATTTTTAAGTTTCATCCGAACAGGAAACGTCCTTTTCAACTTGTACACAAACCCCTTAAGCAACTTCGCAACAAGCAATTAAAAATCTGGACAATTGTGGAAACTGACCCTGATTTGTTATGGATAGGTACAGACGGCGATGGTGTTTACAAGTACATCATGAAGGATAATCATTTCCATTCAGTCGGCAAAGGACCACTAAACAAAGGGCAGATCAGCCATAATGTGGTACGTGCAATCTATGAAGATTCAACAGGGAATCTGTGGGTTGGTACACGGGGGGACGGCCTTAATTTTATCAATAAGCAGTCGGGAACTACAACGGTATACAATACCCGACGGGGCCTTACGAATAATGCCGTATTATCGCTTGAAGAGGATAAATATGGAAATATCTGGATGGGCCTGGATGGGGAAGGCATGGATATGTATGAAAGATCTACCGGAAATATCCTTCACTTTCCTGAAGATTTTACCAACAACCGTCCATTAGATATCGGTCTGGTTTATGCGATCATGGAAGGACGACAAGGCGATTTGTGGATAGGTACCAGTGGATACGGGCTGTTTCGTTTGTCTGTAAAAAAAACAGGCAACGGGCAGTACAGACTGCAAAATTACAGCCGCTATCATACCGGTATGAAGGAAGGCGCTGTGTTGCAAAGCAATATTATTTATTCTGTGGTTGAAACTAAACCGGGTGTAATATGGTTTGGAACACGGGGTGCAGGATTGTACCGGTTGCAAAAGGAAACGGGAAAGCTAAAAGCATTTCAGAACAATCCGGGTAACCGCAATTCGCTTAACAACAACGATGTATTAAGTTTATGGAAAGGCAGTGAGAATGTACTTTGGATTGGCACCAGTGGCGGCCTTAACCGCCTTGAGCTAAAAAACAATACCCATCGTTTTACCCACTATATCGAACCTGATATGCCCAACAATACCATCCATTCTATTTTAGGAGACAGTGATGGATATATTTGGCTGAGTACCAATAATGGCCTTGTAAAACTGAATCCTTCTGACAGCACGGTGCGCACTTTTTACAAATCGGATGGTTTGCAGAATAATGAATTTACCGACGGTACTGCATGTGTTGGCCAACATTCAGGCATGTTCTACTTTGGGGGGGTAGATGGCTTTGATAAATTTTACCCGGATTCTGTCCGGGATTCGGATTATTCCCCGCGCCTGGCTATTACTGATTTTAAGTTACTGGTCCCCGGTGAAACCGGAATTACATTCCCCAAAGGGAATATTGATATGCATGAAAATATCGAATTACAGTATAACCAAAATTATTTTAAAATAGCATTTACTACTTTAAACTATCATAACAAGCAAAAATGCAGGTATGCTTATTCATTGCAGAATGCCGAAAAGGAGAAAATAATTAAAGGAAAGGGCAATGAAGCCACTTTTACAAATCTCCAACCAGGAAAATATAAATTCAGAATAAAATGGACAAATGAAGATGGTATATGGAACCAACACGCCCGCACGTTAGGGATTATCATACATCCTCCTTTCTGGAAAACTTCTTGGGCTTATGCTGTTTATGGAATCCTGATAATCGGAATGCTGATCTTGTTTGCCTATATCATCAAGCGTAGAATGCAAATTCGCCATAATCTCAAAATGGAACGCATGAAAATGCAAAAGATCGAGGAAATGAACCAATATAAGCTCCGCTTCTTTACAAATATCGCGCATGAATTTCGTACACCGCTTACTCTTATTATGGCACCGGCAGCTAAGATCATGGAGCATAAAAATAAATATCCGGCGCTTATGCCTTATTTGCATTCTATATACAGCAATGCAACCCGTTTATTACATCTTATAAGCGAATTAATCGACTTCAGGAAAGTGGAGACCGGCCATTTTAAATTAAAAGTAAAATACGATAACTTTTCGGCTTTTCTTAAAAGCCTTACAGATGCTTTTGAACATTATGCACAGGAAAAATCTGTCACAATTACTTTTGACACCCCCCGGGAAGCGGCAATGGGCTGGTTTGATGCACACATCATGGAGAAGGTTTTTCTGAACTTGATTTCCAACGCCATTAAGTATTCTTATAAGCATGGCTCGGTTATCGTTCGCCTGGATTTTCAGGGTCATTATGCCCGTGTTTCCGTATCTGACAAAGGAGAGGGAATCGAAGAGGCATATCAGGAAAAAATCTTTAACCGGTTTTATCATCAAAAACATCCGGAAAGGCATGAGGAGGAAATGGCTGATAGTTCAGGGGTGGGTCTCTCGCTCACCAAAAGCCTGGTAGAACTCCATAAAGGGACTATAAAACTGCAAAGCGCTAAAAATCAAGGGTCAACATTTTCTGTAGTTTTTCCTTTTTCAGAAACCTTTTACACGGAAGATGAAAAAACCGGGGATACGGTAATTGATGAGCTTCAACTGCATAAACATGCCAGCGAGAAATTTATTGCTTCCGACTATGTCGATTTCAACACTTCAATGCCGGCTTCTGATGATGAACAAAAGGAGACCGTTCTGGTAGTAGATGATAATGAAAAAATACTTAATTTGATAGCAGACATCCTGCAACCGGATTATGCCGTATTAAAAGCCCTTAATGGTACCAAAGCTTTGGATATCATGAATTCGCAAGAAGTAAACATAGTGATTAGCGATATTATTATGGACGAAATGGATGGGCTTACACTCACAGAAAAAATTAAAGAAGATTGGAGAACATGCCATATTCCGGTAATTTTACTGACAGCCAAAGGTGAACTGGAAAACCGCATCCAAGGAATTGCTTCGGGTGCAGATAGTTACATCCCCAAACCTTTTGATCCGAGGCACCTCAAAGTAAGAGTCAGGAAACTTATTGAAGGACGCAATAAGATAAGAGAAACATTTCAATCGACCACCCCATCCATGCAGCCACCCTTAAATCAATTGCATGACACGGATGCACGTATTGTAAAGGCCCTTTATGAATATGTAGAACAGCATATTGAGGATGAGAACCTGAATGCTGATAACCTGGCCATGCATCTTAACATGGGGAGAACCCTACTTTATCTTAAAGTGAAGGCGCTTACAGGGTTTACCCCGCATGGTTTCATTAAAAACCTAAGGATAAAAAAAGCCGCTGATTTGTTGCTTAATTCAGACCTTAATGTATCGGAAATTATCTACAAAACAGGCTTTAAAAACCGTACGTATTTTTATCGTTCCTTTAAAGAATTGTTTGGTACCTCTCCCCTGGAATATATCAGCCAGATTAATCAAGAATGATAAAAGCCTCAAAAAGAATAATATTTCCCCGGTAAAAAGGCAAACACCCTGCGGTTATTTATCCGGAGCCGTCCAGGCCAGGTTAGGGTGGATGGTTGCAAGCGGTTTTTGAATACTTTCAGGGCGGGTCAATTAAAAAACTATAGGCAGCCTGTATACGCCATGCGAGTTTGGAAAGGACATCGATTTTCCAGGTCGGCACACTGAGGAAGCAGCGTTCAAAAGATTGCCAGGACTGGAAAAGAGAAATATCCGCTATTGCCCAGAATTTAATGAACCACCTGGTACAGTCTGTCCCGATTATTCCATCGGGAAGAACCGTAAACCGGGTGGCCCCGGGACACCGAGAAGGATAGCCTCTTCATTTGAACTATAAATTTTCCCGCTTGTTTTATCAATTTAATAGAAATTATTCATACCTAAAATGTAAAAACGAAATGGATATGACTAAATCTAAAATTTTAGTGACGGCATCAACAGGAAATATTGGTTTACCCCTGTCAAAAGCTTTGCATGAGAAAGGGATTCCATTTACGGCTGCAACAAGAGATGCTGAAAAAGCATTTGAGAAGTTCGGGTTCGAAACCGAAACTATACCCCTCGATTTTAAAGATCGGACGGGGTTTTCCGAAGCTCTCAAAGGTGTTGAAACCCTGTTTTTGTGTGGTCCTTCAGCAACCCCGGGTGCTGAAAAATTATTAATCCCTCTGGTGGAGAAAGCCATTGATTATGGGGTGGAAAATTTTGTTTTTATTGCATCTTACCCCAACATTATGAGCATCATTGAAAATAGCGGCAGAGCCTACACCTTTTTGCGCGGTAACTTCTTCATGCAGAATTTTGAAATGTATCAAAAGGAAGATATCCGGGATCAGCACCAAATCTTTCTGCCAACGGGAAAAGGGAAAGCTCCATTTTTAGACACCCATGATATTGGCAAGGTTGCGGCTGAAGTAATTGAGAATTTATCTAAATTCAACAAAGAAACCATATACCTCACAGGCCCGGAGGCTATGGACCTTCATAAGGCTGCTGATATTTTTTCAGATGTTCTGGACAAGGATATTGTATACAAAGAGCCGGATGATAAAGCTTACAGGATGGAAATGGAGAAGCGTGGATTCTCAAAAGATTATATCGATGCTATGATCGCCGTTTTTGGAAAAATCAAAAAAGGAGAGGTTTCTCAGACATCGGATAGTATTGAGAAGATATTAGGCAGAAAGCCAGCATCGCTCAAAAATTATATTGAGAGGAATAAGTCGATTTTCATATAAAATGCTCATATCAGCGGATTTCAACCTGGGGGTCACAGGCAATCAGTTCATTTAAGCGTAGCCAATGAAAACCGAGTATTTTTATGTAATAAGTGTGAAAAATAGATATAAATGGCCTGTCAACATCCTTTGAAACAGCAGGGGGATGACGGGTGGAAGCGTGTTCGCATTAAAACCGGCAAAAGCAACCGTAGCCGACCAGGCCACGATAGGGAAAGCCGGCGATGGGTGGTGGCAGGCGGTGAATTTGGAACGGTCGGTTGATGAGTACCGGTAGAGGATGTCTAAAAAGTAAAAAAATGTGTTCACGTAAAGAACGCTGACGAAACGGTCGCAAAGTATTATGGTTCATCAAATTAAACTTTGGTCCTTGCGAAAATCTTTGCAGACCTTTGCGTGGAATACATTAAAGCATCTTTTTAGACATCCTCCTGTTCTCATGGGTTAAAGCCGTGTGTGTTGCTATTGTTATGAGATTAGCACCCCGATTTGTCGGGGGTGAAGAAGCCACCCTATACCTTTATTAGTCCGCTTTTAGTGGGATTTTTCATATGTTAATTATAAAAAAGATAGATCGTTTTTGACACTATGATCTCAGCACCCGGGGTAAATCATCACCCTTTCTCAAGTCTTCTCAGGGCATATTCTTTATAATTCCGTCCGATGGTGAAGTTCATATCGCCGATCTCTATGTATGAAGCCGTAAAGACATCTACTTTGTTCAGGTTGATGATGTAGGAGCGGTGAATACGAATAAAATCGCTTCCGGGCAGTTCTTTTTCTATTCCTGATAACCTTTCGTAGCAAATGATGGATGTCTCCGTGGTGTGCACCTTGATATAGTTATCGAGGCTTTCGATGTATAAGATATCATCCAGAGAAATTTTATGATTTTTCTTGTCTGCCTTCAGAACAATGTACGCCTTTTTTTTGTCCTGGGGAGTTTGAGGTTGATTCACCTTTTGTTGCATGCTGGCAAAAAACTTATTCATAGCTTTCAAAAAGCGTTCGAAAGAGATGGGTTTTACCAGGTAATCCAGGGCATCCAATTCAAAAGCATCGACAGCAAAATTCCGGTAGGCCGTTGTGAAAATGACTTTTGGAGGAAAATGCAGGGATTTGAGAAATTCCACACCTGAAATGCCGGGCATGTTAATATCCAGGAAAAGCAGGTCAATGTCTTCTTTGTTCAGGACCTCAATGGCATCCAACGCTTTTGTGAAGCCTTGCAGGCATTCCACATTACTAAAGTTCTCCAGGTGATCCCGGATCACTTTGATTGCAATGGGTTCATCGTCAATAATTATGCACTTGTATGTTTTGTTTTCAGACATTTAGCTATATGTTATTTCCAGGTGAACCGAGTAGGTTTGATTTTGCTGTTCAATATTCAGCTTGTATTTGTCTTTATATAAGAGATTAAGCCTCTCCCTGCTGTTTTTTAAACCGATGCCTTTGTTTTCCTGGTTCAGGTAGGGATCGGATGATGACTCTGATGCATTGTTTGAGACACGAAAAATAAGTTTTTCTTCATCGGTTTTTAATTCGATATGGATCGCATTATTTTCGGTATTCCGAAAGCCATGTTTGAAGGCGTTTTCAACAAAGGGAAACAGAATAAGCGGTGCTATTTTAACCTTCCCTGGATTTTCAGGAAAATCAAACCGAACATTAAAATCCTCATCGTGCCTCAGTCGTTCCAGTTCAATGTAATTTTGGATGAACTGTATTTCTTCAGTGAGTTCAATTTCATTCTTATTGCATTCATAAAGCATGTAATCAAGAAGATCGGAAAGCTTTATGATTACTTCTCTCGAGGCTTTTGTATCTTCCTTAACCAGTCCATATAAGTTGTTCAGCATATTAAACAGGAAATGGGGGTGAAGCTGTCCCTGTAACAGTTGGAGATGTACCTCTTTCAGTTTCTCTTCTGTTTCCTGTTTTTGCATTTCTACTTTTTGTTTTTCCAGCATTCTGCTGTATGATTCGCTAATGAAATGGATCACCGCGGCAAGAATCACGACCAGGTAGTTCCCGGATATGAGTATAAGAAGGTCTTCCCTTGTTGGCGTCACGGCCTCGGGCAGGTAATTCAAGCTGTAGAGAAGAATGAGAATAATGGATAAGGTAATAAGCCACAGGGTGAGTATGAACACAGCAAAAAGAGAATAGATGAATAGTTTTATTTTGCCCTGGAAAAGCAGTTTGGGGATCAAATAATTGTTCACTGCCATGGATATCAAATAGCTGGTAATGATCAGCAGCCCTACCAGCGCCAATCTTATCTGAACGTCATAATTCCTGTTGCTGAAGATAAAAAACATCAAAAAGGCAGCAACCATCCAATAGATCGTGTGCCCAATCCAGTTGTTTTTAACAGTCAGTAAGGTGTTGATATTCTGTTTCTCCATTAGAATCAAAGATAAAATGAATTCTTCAAAGTGTTCTATGTTTTCGGGAATTTTATGTGAAGAACATCTTTTGCACCCTAAACGGATATTTTTCAGCTGAGAGGCGATTATTTGTTATCTGGGATGGAAGATTGTATATTGACCTAAAAAATTTTTCAGGTTCATGAATAAGAGCTAATATTGATTGTATTATGAACCAAAAAATTTATTGTTATGGTGTTTAAACATTTTTATGAAGGCGGACCGGGTTTTATGTCACTCGTTTATCTTATGTGGATTGTGGTTATAATAATGACTGTGCGCATTATTTACGATCTTGTAAAGAAAAAGAAGACAATCGGTAAACTGAAGAAAGAGAATGAGGTTATTCTTTTCACAGGAAGTTTTGCCTTCCTTTTGGGGGTGCTGGGACAAGTTATCGGTTTATTTCAAGCCTTGGGGGTCATGGAGACGATGAAGGATATTTCGTCTTCCATGCTGGCGGGAGGTCTTCGCGTTTCGTTCATCGCCCCTCTTTATGGTCTTGCGCTGTTCGTTATTTCAGGTCTTCTCTGGTTTGTATTCAGACAGATAATCTGGAACAAGGCACGGAAGGAATAAAGGAAAAACAGATCTGTTCTTTAGAGACAAGGCAATGTCTTGTCTCTGCTATTTCCCGATACAGAAATTGGCGAAGATGTTGCCCAGGATCTCGTCGGTGGTAATCTCGCCGGTGATCTCGCCCAAATAATGCAGCACCTGCCGCACGTCCATGGCAAAGAG
>JAGXLC010000032.1 GCA_018334875.1 Bacteroidales bacterium
TGTGAAAACCAGAGGTGAAGCCTGTCGGGAAGCCGTATGAGGGAAAACCTCACGTACGGATTTGAAGAGGGGGGAAGGCGAGTTGGACTATAGTCTCGCCTTGCTCTACTCTACTGGTTCAAAAAAAATTACAACACCTATGAGCATGATACTTATCATCAGGTTAAGGGAAATTTGTTTGCAGCTATAGCTGCGGTGAGAATAATGCAGGCTAAGATGTTATCCCTTCTTTTGATAAACAACCACATTCCATTGATGAATGACTTCCATTAATAATTAAATCCTGCCAACTTTGTAAAAATACAAAGCAAACACAGTAAGCATCTCTCAAAAAAAGCAGATTCTTATTATTATATTTTACAGAATCGTGACTTATTATATTTAATATGAACCGCTCATTTGCAATCTTGATTTTTATTGTTGCTGTTTTTGGTCATTTCAGTTTTGGCCAGAGGGTGGAACGAATAGATCTAACTTCCAACAGGGAAACAGGGTTTCGGGTAGTTAAAAAAAAGGTAGATGGCATACAAGCGGTTAATAAAGTTGGGGCAATACGGCTGGTTGATAAGTCTACCCCGGAAGGATTATTCAAGGCAATAGAGAGCGAAGGATTCGTAAAATCATTTCGTAAAGGTCATCCGGATCTTCCTTTTAAAACCAGGCTGCTTCAGATACCTGCTGGCGCAAGTGTAGAGTTGAAGATTGAAGGATACGATGAGGAAATTGTTCAACTGAAAGAGAGGGGAATTCATCAGAAGATAATGCCTGCTCAACCTTCCAGACCGAAGAAACGGGAAGGTAAGGAAAAATTTTATTATGATGAACAGGTATATAAGACCAACCGTTTTCTGGGCAAAGAGTTGGTTAAGTTTGAAGAGATCGGAACGATGCGGAATATACGGCTTGGAAGATTGGAAATATCTCCCTTTCAATATAATCCGGTAAAAAATCAACTGAAGGTGATCCGAGACCTTCAGTTTACAATTTCTTTCACAGGAGGAAAGACAAACAAAGATGGATTGGAAGTAAAAGGTACTTCCAATCCTTATTATAAGCTGGTAGAGAATAATACCATCAACAATACCCAGACCAAAGAAGTCAGCAATGAATCATCCGGGGACGCTCCTTTCACCTATGTGATCGTTTCCCCTCCGGAATTTGAAGATCACCTCCAGCCTTTTATCGAATGGAAAGAAAAAAAGGGGTTTCATGTAGTTGAGGGATATACCGATTCCATAGGCAGTTCAAAAGTGGAGATAAAGGATTTTTTGAAACAGTTGTATGAAAAGCCCGCTCAAACACCTCCCAGTTTTGTTCTGCTGGTTGGTGACATTGCTCAGATTCCTTCCTGGCCCAGTAGAGTCGGTGGTTCTCATGTAACCGATCTTTATTATTGCGAATATACCGATGACCATTTACCCGAAGTATTTTACGGTCGTTTTCCTGCTACAGATACTTCCCAGCTAAAAACAATGGTAAATAAAACATTGGAGTATGAGAAGTATGGCATGTCTGATCCTTCTTACCTGAATAAAGCATTGCTTGTAGCGGGAGAGGATGAAGAATACGAAGATCCCTATGGGAATGGCCAGATGAATTATGGGACTGATTATTATTTTAATGCGGATAATGGAATCGTGGCACGGGCATTTCTTCAAGATCCTCCTGAGGGGAATGAAGCTGTTAGTGATTCAATAATAAATAATGTAAATAGGGGGACGGGATTTGTCAACTATTCAGGCCATGGTATTTCCGAGGGTTGGTCCGATCCTTCCTTTAATCTGGAGGATATCTCCTCCCTTACCGATAATGGCAAATATGGGCTTTGGATCAGCAACACTTGCTGGACTTTGAAGTTTGATGAACCCGAATGCTTTGGTGAAGCTGCCCTGAGGGCAGAGAATAAAGGGGCTGTCGGAGCTATTGGAGCTTCCGGTGAAACCTTCTGGGATGAAGATTATTGGTGGAGTGTTGGATTGACAAGTAACATTGTGGCCCATCCAACCTATAAGGAATCGGGGTTGGGAATGTATGACAGGATGTTTCATACCCACGGGGAAGATCCATCTGAATGGTATATTACCCAGGGGCAGATGATTGCTGCAGGCAACCTGGCAGTGGAATCCTCAGCATCTTATTACAATGACTTTTATTGGGAAGTGTATCATTTGATGGGCGATCCCTCTTTGATGCCTTATTTTAGAATACCGGATACATTATCTGTTTCACATTTCCCTGATGAATTTATTCTTGGCATGGACGCTTTAACAGCAAGCACTGACCCTTTTACATATGTAGCAATTTCATATAATGGCAAATTACTGGATGCAGGGCTTGCTGATGAAACCGGTACAGTTACCCTCTCGTTTCCAAAACTGCAAAGGCCGGGGGAAATTGAGCTGTTGGCTACTGCACAAAACAAACAACCCTATAAAAAGAGCATTGATGTAAAAGCTGCTGATCAGCCTTATTTAATATTAGAAAGTACCACCTTCCGTGATTCAGCAGGTAATGTTGATGAAAAGGTTGATTATGTTGAAACTGTAGGGTTGGATGTCGTGCTTGAAAATGTAAGTGATTCTTTTGCCGCCTACAACGTAACGGACAGCCTTTACACCAGCGATCCTTATATTGAACTGACCGAATATTATAAGCAGTGTGGCCACGTACCACCTGATACACTTTCAGAGAAGATAAAAGGGTTTGAATTTACAGTCAGCGATTCCGTTGAAGATCAGCATAAAGCTTTGATAAATATGGACATCAGGGGAGAGGATGAACAGGGAACTCAATATGTGTGGCATTCAAAATTCCGGTTCACTATTGATGCACCTTCTTTGAAAATAGGAGACTTGATCCTGGATGATGGTCCCGGCGGGAATGATTCTCTCGATCCGGGTGAAACTGTTGATTTACATGCCGTGATCCATAATGAAGGACATGCCTCCGTTAAAAACGTCAAGGGGACATTAAATATTAGAAATGACAGGGACTACCTTTTTGTCAATGAATCGGAAGATGAAATGGAACTTATTGAAGCGGGTGCGTCAGATACGCTTACATTCCGTATTACTGCAGACCCGGACGCGCCGGAAGGAGTTCCGCTCTACTGGAGAATTAATGTGAGTGGAGGTACAGAAAGCCAATATCGGGCTTCTGACAGGAGAAGGATTATTCTCGGCACGTCCCCTGCTTACCGGATCAGTGAAGGCGACACCATACATACGAACTACGGACTGTTTTTTGATTCCGGCGGATCCAATGAAAATTACGGGAATGGTGAATATAGCAAAATTACGTTCAAACCGGCGGACAGAAGATATAACTTAACAGCAGATTTCAAATCATTTGATGTGGAAGCTCATTTTGATTCATTGCGTATTTTTGACGGCACTTCTGTTGAAGCCCCGTTAATTGGGAAATATGACAATGACAATAAGCCTGATCTGATCAGTGCAAAAAATGATTCAGGAGCACTCACTTTTGATTTTCAGTCGGACGGTTCTGTTACCGGCGCGGGATGGGATGCTGAAATCATGTGTTTACCCAGAGATACGGTAATATTTAGAATCGGGAACGGTAAGTCAGGGATTAAAGGTGTTAAGATAGGTATTGACGGCAATACGTATGAAACAGATTCCGGTGGTGAGGTTTCCTTTGTATTGAATGAGGGAACCTATGAATACGCTATCAATAAGGAAGGATACCAGAATGTTACCGGAATTCTTGAACTTGAAGGTAACATAGAAAAAGAATTTGTTCTCAGGAAAACGGTATATGATGTTTCATTTGCATTGTACGGAGCGGACGGAGAAATTCTTTCGGATGAAGGTGAAGTTATTCTGGATGATTCATCCGAGTCCACCGAGCAAAGCTACTGTACTTTTAAAGACATTTGGAGTGTAGGGAAACATTCCTATCAGGTCAACGTTCCCGAATACCACACGGATTCAGGGAGCTTTTATCTGAATTCCGATACGACAATCAACATCGTTTTAGAAAAAATTAAGTACCCCGTCAACTTTACTGTATTGGATGAAGAAGACCAGCCTTTGGACTCGGTAAGCGTTAAGCTGGACACCCTTAACCGATATACCGATAAAACCGGAAAGGTTGATTTTCTATTGGAAAAGGGAATTTATCCGCTTCACCTTTATAAAGATTCTTATACAGAGTACAATGATGATTTGCAGATTGATGATACCACTTCCATGACGATTAAATTATCCAGGTTTTATACATTGGCATTTAAAGTGGTGCGTAAAAAGGATAGTGAGGCCGTATCGGGTGCCCAAATTCATATTGATACCATGGATCTGCGGACAGATTCAATTGGTGAAGCCACAACGGAGCTGACCAGGGGAGTATATGAGTATACGGTAGAAGCAAGTGGTTACGAGCAATATCAGTCAACAGTTAGGATGAGTCAGGATAGTAGTATACAAGTGGGTTTGTTTGAAATTAATTCGGGGCAACAAAAGCTTGTAAATGAAGATATTTTGATTTATCCCAATCCTGCCAATGGAATTGTCAACATCAAGAATAAAACAAATTATGAATTTCTGAATCTCCAGATCTATAACCTTACCGGAAAAATGATTTACAGTAAAATAATTGAAGAAGATCTTGTTACTATTGATTTTAGAGGTTATCCGGAAGGTATGTATCTGGTCCGTTTGAGCAAAGACGGGAAACAAATCACAAAAAAATTGTTGATAGACTAACTGGGGGGCAGTAGAAACATAAAAAAATCCCGGTTTTATTATTCCGGGATTTTTTGTTGGTTTATTATGCAACTTTCAATCTGTGCATATTGACTTTCCCCAGCTTTTTCCTGGCGTAATCAAGGGTGATCTCTATCTCCTCATCCTCTATAGAGGGCATATCGTACATTACGTCTGTCATGATGGCTTCACAAATAGACCTTAGCCCCCGAGCCCCCAGTTTGAACTCAACGGCTTTCTGTACAATGTAGTCCAGCACTTCTTCCTGGAAAGTCAGTTTTTTACCGTCCAGTTCGAACAACTTTTTGTATTGCTTAACGATGGAGTTTTTGGGCTCGGTCAGGATCTGCTTGAGTGCTGACTGATCGAGCGGATTCAGATAAGTAAGCACGGGCAGCCTCCCGACAATTTCCGGTATCAGCCCGTAGGCTTTAAGATCCTGCGGAGCTATGTATTGAAGGAGATTCTCCCGGTCAATTTTTTCTTTCTGTTTACTGGAAGAATATCCTATTACCTGGGTATTCAGCCTTTGCCCGATTTTCTTTTCGATACCATCGAAAGCCCCGCCACAGATAAAAAGGATGTTGTTGGTATTTACCTGGATCATCTTCTGATCGGGGTGTTTCCTTCCACCCTGGGGAGGAACGTTGATGGCAGACCCTTCCAGAAGTTTCAGCAGACCTTGCTGCACGCCTTCTCCTGAAACGTCTCTGGTTATGGATGGATTATCCCCTTTCCGGGCGATTTTGTCAATTTCGTCGATAAAAACGATGCCCCTTTCCGCAGCCTCCACATTATAATCGGCCACCTGGAGCAGTCTGGAAAGAATGCTTTCAATATCCTCTCCTACATACCCGGCCTCGGTTAATACCGTAGCGTCAACGATGGTAAACGGTACCTGGAGCATTTTTGCAATGGTCCTGGCCAAAAGTGTTTTCCCGGTGCCGGTTTCTCCCACCAAAACGATATTTGATTTGTCGATCTCTATATCCTCTTTTTGGTTGCTGCTATAATGCATGAGCCTTTTGTAATGGTTATAAACCGCCACCGAGAGATATTTTTTGGCCTCTTCCTGACCGATTACATATTGATCCAGGAATTCCTTGATTTCAGAAGGTTTTAGTAACTGAATCTCGTTGATGTCAAAATCATTTTTCTTTTTAACTTCTTCCTGGACGATACTATAGGCCTGCTCTATACATTTGTCGCATATATGACCGGATATTCCTGCAATAAGTAAATTTGTATCCTTTTTTTCTCTACCGCAAAATGAGCACTTTTCCATAGTCACTTATATCCTTCTCGTGTTTTTTTATTAAAATTCCTTATTCAATTCAGTTTATTGAACGTTTATTCATTTTCTTCCTCTTCATCTTTCGTACGCAGAAGCACTTCGTCAACCATTCCGTATTTTTGGGCTTCTTCAGCGGTCATCCAATAATCCCTGTCAGAGTCTTTTTCTATTTTTTTATAAGTATTGCCCGAATGTTTGGCCAGTAGATTATACAGCTCTTTTCTCAGCTTTAATATTTCCCTGGCTGTAATTTCGATATCGGCGGCGGCACCTTCTGCACCTCCCATGGGTTGATGAATCATGACCCTTGAATGGGGAAGGGCGGATCTTTTGCCCGGTGCTCCGGAAGCAAGAATCACAGCACCCATAGATGCAGCCATGCCTGTACAAATGGTTGATACATCAGGATTAATATATTGCATTGTATCATAGATGCCTAATCCGGAATGTACAGCTCCACCCGGTGAGTTCAGATAAATCTGAATGTCTTTGGCCGGGTCGGTCGATTCCAGAAAAAGCAACTGGGCCTGAATGATATTCGCAACATCATCATTGATGGGTACACCCATAAAAATAATCCGGTCCATCATCAGCCTGGAAAAGACATCCATCTGGGCTACATTTAATTGTCTTTCCTCGATAATTGTTGGATTAATGTAACCATTATAAACAGATGCATATCGATCCAGGTTCATACTTCCGATACCTAGATGTTTGGTGGCATATTTTCTAAATTCCTTACTTGAGTCCATAGTTGATGTATTATTTTAAAATTAAGTAAAGTTCCTACAAATTATTCCTGTGATTGTTTATTCTGATCTTCCTGGAGCATTTCCTGGAATTCCTCCGAAGTTACTTCTTTTTCTTCCAATGTAATGTGTTCTTTGATAAAATCTACTACTTTTTCTTCGTATTTGCGTTCGTAAAATTTTCTCCGGTCTTCTTCCTTTTTAAGTAACTCGGGAGCATATTGTTCCAGTTGTTCGTCCGGTAAATTTCCCAAACCATATTGTTGAAATTGTTGAGCGGTAACCTGTTTGGCCAGTTCCAGCACTTCATTTTCATCTACCTGGATATCATTTTCCTTAATAATTTTATTTTTGATCAGGTCCCATTTCAAATCTTCCTGAAAACGGGGAAAGTCCTTTTCGATATCCTCTTCTGACAGATTTTCGCCTTGTTGCGTTTCTTTCAGCGATCTTTTCAGAAATTCACTGGGGAGCTTCGGGTTAACCTTTCCCACGAAATATTCCTTTATATCATGAGTCAGCTTTCTTTCGCTTTCGGGTTTCAGGTGTTGCTCAAGCTCTTCCTTGATTTTTTGCCTGAATTCTTCTTCTGAGGTTACATTGCCCTCTCCGTAAATTTTGTCGAAAAGGTCCTGGTTCAGTTCGGCTTTTTCGAATTTCTTGATTTCAGTAATAGAAATCCGGAACAACCCTTCGAGACTTTCGGCCTTTTCTTTATCAATGTTCAGCATGGAGGAAATTTCCGTATCATTGGGAAATGCCTTTTTCAGATCTATGTCAATTTCATCTCCCACCCGGGCGCCTTCAAATTTATTCTTGATCTCCTCCTCCTTGATCACCTGAAGTGAAAGGGTGGCGTCCTCCTTGACAATTCCGTCCTCTTTCGGATTTCCTTCCTCATCCAGCTCGCTGACGTGGGCTGAAATGATTTCATCTTTACTTTCCACGGCATCGATGGGTTTAAACTCGCCGTATCTTTCCAGGTAATTTTCTACCTGTTTGTCGATCAGCTCATCGGTAACCTGAATGGTGTAATAGGGAACCTTATCCTCTTCTGATATTTCCAGTTCAAAATCCGGAGCCATTCCTATGTCGAAGGCAAATTCAAATTCATTGTCGTGATCCCAGTTGATATTCTTCTGCTCATCATGACTGGGCAAGGGCTGGCCTAATATTTGCAGATCTTCGTTTTGTATATATTCTGATATTTTTTCGCTGACCAGTTTGTTGATCTCCTCAATTTTTATGGATCTGCCATACATTTTTCTGATCAGGCTTTCGGGTACTTTCCCAGGCCTGAATCCGTCCATTTTGGCTTTTTTCTTATAATCTTTCACCACCTGGTCTACCCTTTCCTTATAATCTTCAGGCTTAACCTGAACTTTCAGGACTGCATTAAGATCGTCTTTATTCTCTTTTGTTATATCCATGATCCGACTTTTTATTTTCTATTCCATCTAAAAAACCGCTAAAACCTTTTCTTCATGTTTTAGCGGTATGTTTTGACTCATTAGTCAGAGTGCGGATGGAGGGACTCGAACCCCCATGCCCGAAGGCACCAGATCCTAAGTCTGACGCGTCTACCAATTTCGCCACATCCGCATAAAAGTGGTGCAAATATATGTAAATTTTTATTTCAATAGAAGAATCTCCCGAAAAAATCCGTACTTATCCTATTCAAATTCATTGTATTTCTATCAGAACGACCAAAACTGATAACGATAAATGTGGGGTGTTATTTTTTTTAGTTAGATTGATTGCTGATGCGGAATAATTTCAGGATTTAATTAAAATTTCTGAGTTCAAAATTCTTACCCAGGTATACTTTTCTTACTTGTTCGTCTTCGGAAAGCTCTTTAGAGGTTCCGGCTTTCATAATGGAACCCTCAAAAAGTAAATAGGCCCTGTTGGTGATGGAAAGCGTTTCATGCACATTGTGGTCGGTAATGAGTATGCCAATATTTTTGTTTTTTAACCGCGTAACGATTTCCTGTATGTCTTCCACTGCGATGGGATCAACCCCTGCGAAGGGCTCGTCAAGAAGCATGAATTTGGGGTTAAGAGCCAGAGCCCGTGCTATTTCCGTCCTTCTTCGCTCGCCCCCGGAAAGCTGGATTCCCAGGTTTTTCCGGACCCTTTGAAGTCCAAATTCATCAAGAAGCCCTTCAACCCGTTTTTTTTGTTCGGATTTGGGGATATCTGACATTTCCAGAACCGCCCTCAGGTTATCTTCCACAGTTAATTTTCTGAAAACAGAGGCTTCCTGAGCCAGATATCCTATTCCCATCTTGGCTCTCTTATACACGGGCTCACGCGTGATGTCCTTTTGGTCCAGAAATATCCTTCCTCTGTTGGGTCTGATCAACCCCACGATCATGTAAAATGTTGTGGTTTTCCCTGCTCCGTTCGGACCAAGCAAACCAACAATTTCACCCTGTGATACTTTTACGGAGATTTGATTGACAACGGTTCTTGACTTATACCTTTTAATAAGGTCTTTTGTATATAATGTAGTTTTTTCCGGCATTGTTACCTCCCATTTTGCCTCATGACATTTAATTTATTTTATCCTGCCAGGTCTTCTTCCCGTTCTTCTCTTTCTTTCTGCTTTTCAATTCTTCTTGAAATGACAATCCCTACCTCGTATAACAGTACAAGCGGTAATGTCACCAATGCCAGGCTGAAAACATCCGGCGGAGTAATTACGGCTGCCATAATGAATATGATGATGATGGCATGCCTTCTGTAGGTTTTTAAAAATTCAGGATATACCAGACCCGCCTTGCTCAGGAAATAGATCAGTATCGGCAGTTCGAAAATCAGGCCGGCTGCAAGCGCCACTGAGGCAATTGTTCCGATATAGGATTTCAGGTGAATGGTATTGGAAACCTGCTCACTGACCTGATAAGATCCAAGAAAATGCACAGACAGAGGTGTGATGACAAAATACCCAAACAATACACCCATTATGAAAAGAAGTGAACTGAAAAATACTGCACCTTTGCTGTATTGTATTTCTTTTTCATATAATGCGGGTTTGAGAAAACTCCAGAACTCCCAGAATATAAACGGGAATGCAAGTATTACGCCGAGCACCAAAGAAATCATGATATGCATGGCAAACTGCCCGGTCATTTTTATGTTGATGATCTGCAGAGGTGTACGGTTTATACACAGGTTATCCACCTGTATTTTGTCTGCGAGGTTGCACAAAACCCGATTTGTGAAAAACTCCGGGTTTTTCGGAGCCAATATAATATTGCTGAAAATATAATCTTTTGCTATAAAAACTACAATAGCTACAATTACAATTGCAACAATCGAGCGTACGAGATGCCATCTTAATTCTTCCAGATGTTCTAAAAAACCTTGAGCGTTACTTTTATCTTCCTTCATTTGAAATTTCTTATACGATCCCTTCTTTTAAAATATCATGTAGATGGACCATCCCCAGGTATGTTCCGTCTTCCTTTACAATAAGCTGGGTGATATTGTGATCTTCCATCATGTTAAACGCATTTATCGCCAATTCATTTTTTTTAATGGTCTTGGGTTTGGTGGTCATAATATCCCGGGCTTTCAGATTGCTTATTTCGTCGTGTCTTTCAAGCATACGCCTCAGATCTCCGTCCGTGATGATACCCACCAGTTTATTATCGTTAAGTACCGCTGTGGCCCCCAAGCGTTTGGACGATATTTCCATTATGGTATGTTTGATGCTGTCATCGATCCTGACCTGGGGAACTTCATTTTGTTTATAAAGTTTTTCCACCGTCAGGTAGAGTTTTTTGCCCAGTGCTCCGCCGGGATGGTATTGGGCATAGTCTTCCCTGGAAAATCCCCTGTATTCCAAAAGACAAATAGCCAGGGCGTCTCCCATAACAAGTTGTGCGGTGGTGCTGCTGGTAGGGGCAAGGTTATGGGGGCAGGCCTCTTTATCTATCGTGGTTTGGATAATGTAATGGGCATTCCTTCCCAAAAAAGAATTGGTGGTGGAAATCATCGCAATGAGCGGATTGTTCCGGTATTTAAGCAAAGGAACAAGTACTTCTATCTCAGGAGTGTTCCCGCTTTTTGAAATACAGATGATGATATCCTCCTTTTGGATGATTCCCAGGTCACCATGAATGGCATCGGCTGCATGCATAAAAATGGCCGGCGTACCGGTAGAATTCAAAGTGCCCACAATTTTTTCCGCTATTATGGCACTTTTCCCGATACCTGTTATAACAACCCTGCCTTTAGAATGATAAATGAGATGTACTATATTTTCAAAATCTTCGTTTATATAATTTGCAAGATTCCTTACCGACTTAGATTCCTGAATAATGGTTTCTTTTGCCAGTTTTTTTACGTCAAATCCCATATTTTCCTGTTGAGTCTGTCATGATTTTTATCAATTTTGTCAAATAATATGTAAATAAGTGTAACAAAAATTGTGATTGATCAATATAAAAAGAGTAAATTTAAGTCTTAATTTGTTATTTGATTTTGTCAAAAATAAATATTCGCTGCAAAATTAATTAAAAATAAAGTGTAATTGTAAAAATTTAGAAGATTGGAAAAATGAGTGTAGGAGCAGAAATTTCATTAAAAGATTATCTGAAGAATTATTTCGGGTTTGACAGGTTTAAAGGAAACCAGGAAGCAATTATTCGGAGTCTTTTAACAGGGCATGACACTTTTGTTGTCTTGCCTACAGGTGGAGGTAAATCGCTTTGTTATCAGTTGCCCTCTATGATAACCGATGGTACGGCTGTTGTCATATCTCCCCTGATTGCCTTAATGAAAAATCAGGTGGATGCCATGAGGGGATTTAGTTCGGAAGAGGGAGTTGCCCATTTTTTGAATTCCTCTTTATCCAAAACCCAAATGCAGAAGGTTAAAGAGGATGTGTTGAATAAAAAAACACAATTGTTATATGTGGCACCCGAATCGCTCACAAAAGAAGATAATATAGATTTTCTCAAGCAGGCCAAGATAGCATTTTACGCTATAGATGAGGCCCACTGTATATCCGAATGGGGCCATGATTTCAGACCGGAATATCGGAAAATCCGGCCTATGGTCGATAAAATAGGCAGGGCGCCAATTATCGCCTTGACGGCTACGGCCACACCAAAAGTACAGCACGATATTCAGAAAAACCTGGGCATACTTGATGCGAAGGTCTTTAAGTCATCCTTTAACCGGCCGAATCTGTATTATGAGGTTCGACCCAAAAAGAATGCCACCAAGGAAATTATCAAGTTCATAAAGAATAATCCCGGCAAATCGGGTATTGTTTATTGTCTGAGCAGGAAAAAAGTGGAGGAGCTGGCTGAAACGCTTAAAGTAAACGGCATAAAAGCCTTGCCTTATCATGCGGGTATGGATTCGGCAACCCGTACAAATACCCAGGATCAATTCCTTATGGAGGATATTGATGTGATCGTTGCCACCATTGCTTTTGGTATGGGTATTGACAAACCCGACATCCGGTTTGTGATTCATTACAACATACCCAAAAGCCTTGAAGCCTATTACCAGGAAACAGGACGTGCGGGAAGAGATGACGGTGAAGGAAAATGCATTGCCTTTTATACCTATAAGGATATACAGAAGCTGGAAAAATTCATGCAGGGCAAGCCCATTAATGAACAGGAGATCGGTAAGCAATTGCTTTTGGAAACCACTGCCTATGCCGAATCTTCGGTTTGCAGAAGACGTCAGTTATTGCACTACTTTGGTGAGGAATATCATGAAAAAAATTGTCAGAACTGCGATAATTGTATCCATCCCAAAGAACAATTTGAAGGCAAATCGTATCTCATAAAGGTGCTTAAAGCAGTGCAGGCCGTAAAAGAGAAGTTCAAACATGATCATATTGCCAATTTTCTGGCAGGAAAAGCTACAAATACCATCAAATCATATGGTCATGATATTCTGGAGCTCTTTGGTGCAGGACAAGACTATGAACCTGATTTTTGGAAGACCATTATCCGGAGGGCCATGGTTAAAGGGTTGCTTGATAAAGATATCATCAACTACGGGCTGCTTAAACTGAGTGACAGGGGCAGAGAATACCTGGAGAATCCTTATAGCATTCTGATCGGTAAAGATCATGATTATGATTATATGGACGACAATGAGGCAACCCAGGAAGATACAAGAAAAAGAGGAACCGTTGACAATGAGCTGTTAAGTATACTAAGGGATTTGCGTAAAAAAGTGGCTAAAGAAAATAGCCTTCCTCCTTTTATCATTTTCCAGGACTTCTCCCTGGAGGACATGGCCATCCAGTACCCCATTACTATGGATGAAATGAAGAACATAACCGGGGTTGGCACAGGAAAGGCACAAAAATACGGAGAACCCTTCATCAACCTGATAAAGGACTATGTAGAGGAAAAAGACATTATAAGAGCCCAGGATATGGTTGTCAAATCTGTGGTCAATAAATCCGGGCTTAAGGTCTCCATCATCCAAAGCATAGACAGGCAAATGCCCCTTGAAGATATTGCCAGTGCCAAAGGGCTGGAAATGCCCGATCTTTTGGACGAAATAGAATCCATTGTTCAGTCCGGAACCAAGCTGAATCTTGATTATTACATCAATCAGGTGATCGACGAGGAAAAACAGGATGATATTTACGAATATTTTCTGGAAGAAGCGGAAACTGAATCCGTTCAGGAAGCCATAGATGAACTTGGAGAAGATGAATATTCAGAGGAAGATATTCGTTTGATGAGAATTAAATTCTTCTCGGAATATGGTAATTAATCTGATCTGCTATGGCTTCTGATTCAATACTGGAAATCCGCAACCTTACCAAGAATTATGGTAGGCTGAGAGCCCTTAACGGTTTGAATCTGCACGTCAGACAAGGGGAAATTTATGGTTTGCTGGGCCCCAACGGTAGCGGTAAAACGACTACCCTGAGTATCGTGATGGGTATTTTGAAGGAAACAGCCGGCGATTGCTATTGGTTCGACCGGAAACCCGGTTACCGGTCGCGGCTGAGGATAGGCAGTTTGATTGAAGATCCCCATTTTTATCCCTATTTAACCCTTTACGATAATCTGAGAATTATAACCTGGATAAAAGAGCTACCGGAGTCTCAGATCAACTATTCACTTGGTATGACCGGCCTTCTGAAACGTAAATATTCCAGATTCAGAACACTTTCTTCGGGTCTTAAACAGCGGCTGTCCATCGCGGCCGTTCTTTTGGGAAATCCTGAAGTGATGGTTCTGGATGAACCCACCAAAAGTCTGGATCCCGAAGGGTTCTCTGATTTGAGGGATATTATACAGAAAGAAGCGGAAAAGGGAAAAACCATTATTTTATCCAGTCACATTTTGGATGAAGTGGAAAAAGTGTGTACCCATGTGGGTATTTTAAAGTCAGGAGAGCTTGTTACACAAGGAAAAGTTGAGGATATTCTCAGCGGCAAGGAGGTTGTGTTCATTTCCAGCGAAGATACCGGAAAAACTGCCCGTCTTCTTGACCAATGCCCGTTTATAGAGAAATATGAAAAGCAGGATAGCAAGGAATATAAATTGCTTTTGAATAAGAAAGGATCTCCCGCAGAGCTCAATAAATACTTTTTTGATCAGGGAATCGTACTTTCAAAACTGGTAAAACAAAAGAATACCCTGGAATCGGAATTTTTACAACTGATGAAATAAGAAACAGATGAAGAAATTGATTCATGTTGAAAATATCAAAACATTTTCTTCGAATACCTTCAGGGTAATTTTAAGCCTTCACTTTTTGTTTTATATTCTGGTGGTGCTTGCTGTTTCCAGAATTGAGCTAAGCATGGGAGCATTTTCCATCGGCAGACTTTATCAATTTCCCAATGTTTGGGAGTTTTTCTCATGGGTGGCCAGCTGGTTTAATATATTGTTGGGTATATTGGTTATTGTGCTTATTTGTAACGAATTCAGGTTTTATACTTTTCGGCAGCAAATCATGAATGGCCTTAATGAAGGACACCTATTGCTGGGGAAAATTTATATGATCGTCGTTATTGCCTTGTATGCTCTGTTGCTGGTCATTGTTTCATCCCTGGTTTCGGGTAATATTACAGGCAGCGAACCTTTGGGTTTATCTCAGTTTGCCGGAATGGAAGTGGTGGGGGTATATTTTCTGCAAACTCTGGCCTATATGAGTATGGCCATGTTATTTGCCATGCTTTTTAAGAATAACGGGCTGGCAATCGTTACTTTCATCTTGTATCTATTCCCCGGTGAAGTAATTTTAAGAAATCTGATTTTCACAAATATTCAGGAATATTTTCCCGCCAAGCTCATTTCCGGACTTACCCCTTTACCTCTTATGTTCAGGGATCAGGCAAAATCCCTTAAAAGCATAGGAATGGAATTCAATACCGCCCAGTCTGCAGAAGCAGCCATTGTTACACCGCAGGAAACAGTGATTGCCATTGTATACATTGCGGCTTTCCTATCAATCACTTATTGGATACTGAAAAGGAAAAGCTATTGATGCTAAGATTTTTTCTTACGCTTGTTTAAAAGGTAGTTGCATGTTTCATAATCCTCAATCTCTTCAGTGTTTGTCTGAGATGTTTTATCATTTGGGTATGTTCTTTGTTTTTAATTGTCCATAAAGTCAAAGAGATTTGAAAGCGTCTCGTCTGGAATGTTCGCTGGCAAGGCTTGCGGGTTTTGAATGCCAAATGTAGAGGCGTACGGCCGTACGTCTCTACCAGATGTAATCGACTGGCATGAAAAACGAGCGTAACGCAGCCAGCGGATATTATAGACAGACTCTAATTAAAACGAAAACAGGACTCAGGTTATTCTAATTGAAGTTTTTGTATCGAAAGCATCTCTTAATCCATTGCCAATTAATGTGAACGATAATACTGTAAGCATGATGGCCAGTCCCGGGAGAATGGCGAGGTATCCAAGATCTACCAGGATGTATCCGTAATGTTGCTTGATCATGGTTCCCCATGAGGGCACCGGTGGCTGAACCCCAATGCCCAGGAAGCTCAGACCTGCTTCAATCAAAATGGCAGTAGCGAAATTGGCCGCTGAGATGATGATCACCGGATTGATCACATTGGGCAATATGTGGCGGAGAATGATACGGGCTGAATTGAATCCCATAGCACGTGCGGCTTCAACAAATTCTTTCTCGCGGATGGAAATGATCTGGCCTCTGACTACTCTCGCCACCTCAACCCACATGGTTAATCCGACAGCGATAAATATTTGCCAGAATCCTTTTCCTAATACCAGTGTGATGGCAATAACCATTAAAAGGGTGGGAATAGACCATACCACATTAATCAGCCACATGATGAGATCATCCGCTTTACCCCGGAAATATCCGGCAATTGAACCCAGAGTAAGACCGATCAACAAGGAGATAAATACCGAGATGAAGCCAACAGACAAAGATATTCTTGCCCCTATGATCAGCCTGCTTAAAAGATCCCTGCCGAAACGGTCCGTACCCAGATGAAATTTCTTTTGAACCACCTGATTTTCCTGAATTTGCTCTTTTAATTCTTTCCGGGATATTTGGCGCTGTCTTCCCTGAATATCGGTAAAATGATAAGTCCCCTGCGTATAAGTTATAGAACTATCGGATGCTACCGGAAAAACAACATCCACCGGATGGTATTCACTGATAAATTTTTCATCTTCTGCGTGTTCTGAATATTCCTCGAGAAAGAGCCTGCCGTTTTCAAAATACAATTTATTGACCGGCACCATCCGGTAGAGGCTTGTTTTCCCTGTGAACATCATTTCCGGAAAGTTCTTTTCCTGAGTTTTTTCATTACGCCTGATTTTAACCATTGTAACGGAAAACCCAGGCTTTTTTGTGGTGAGGGCAATCTCCTGATTGTTGGCATTGGGGGTGGAATCGGGTGTGATCAAATAACCCAGGAATGCTACTACAAACATGAAGATTAGGAATATTAGGCCTGCCATGGAAAATGTATTGCGGTGGAATCTTCTCCATGCCAGTTTGCCCGGGGATAGCTGTTTTTGCCCGGATATTGACTGGTTTTGCTCTCCTTCCATAATGAACAACAAAATAAATACAATTTGTTCAATTTACATGATAAGAACGATTTTTCCATTCAAATCCCAGTAGCCTTCCTCCCAGTGCCGTAGCTGTTATATAAAACGGGTATACCAGTTGCGATGGCAGATAGCTCAGCAATAAATGATGTTTCCTATAGTATAGGATGAACGGAAACAGAAGGCACGAATCTATAAGGAGCTTCAGCAGAAAGAGTACAGCGACATAATTCACAAATAACGGATTAAAAAACATCATCACAGCACCTGTGCTAATGAGCAGATTGGTTACAAAAACCAGAACGGATACAAATAGGATATCAAAATCCCTGTAATATTTGCTTTTTGATACCCACCGTTTGCGCTGGTTCCAAAAGTCCGTAAAATTTTTTTCCGGTAAAGTCTCCACAACCGCATGGGGGTTCTTGTTGAAACGGATTGTTCCCGGATGCTTTTTTTTAATGGCGAGAAGAAATAGGGTATCGTCTCCTGAAACGGTTTTTGAGGATAATGGATCCCGGAGCTCATTATATATTTTTCGGCTGAAGGCCATGTTGGCTGCATTGCAGAAAAGGGGACGGTTTAGTGATGCTGAGCCGGCTGAAGTGGCCTGCAGACTGATGAATTCCAGGGCCTGAAAATGCCCGAAAACTTTGTTCCCAGGGGTTCTGTAGAGTACGGGACCCAATATCATCCGGGGATTTTCCTTTTCATAGAAAGATACCATTGAAATGATCCAGCATTCATTCATGGTGCAGTCTGCGTCAGTTGTCAAAATCAATGTTCCGGTTGCCTTATTGATCCCATTCCTCAGTGCGGCTTTTTTACCGGTATCCCGGGCAGCATTATGTACAACCCGAATGTATAAATCCGATTCCTGTATCCATTTGTTGATGACAGATAATGTTCCATCGCTGGAATGGTCATCGGCCAGGATGATCTCATAAAGGTGCCGGGGGTATCTCTGAACGGAGAGATGCTTGAGCAGCAAATTGATGTTTTTTTCTTCATTCCTTATGGCAACAACTACAGATACCCGGGTACGGGGAGTTAATGAAGCATGGAGTATAGGTTGTCGTTTTAATTTAAGCCAGCCATAACTCAGACTCAGTATGCAAAGGCCATAAACAAAAAAAACAACAGCGGCTATAGATTCCATAGGGTTAGTAAAGCATTTGATTCAATGGTTGTATTCTAAATTATTCCTGCTAATTTCATAAATTCTAAAAGAAATAATCCTCAAAAAAATATTTTTTATTTTGTAAATTAATTTTTAAACTTGTTTTGTCGAACAAAATTTTTACCCATCTGTGTACATAATAAAATATTATGCGTAATTTGGAACAAATTGGATGTATTTGATTACATTTGCGTCAATTAACTACGAGAAAAGACGGTTTACGGATATATGGACAAGATTAAATTAAACGTACTGGGAATTTCATACAGCCAGACTCAAACGGGAGCATATGCTTTGGTATTGACCGAGGAAGAAGGTGAAAGAAGAATTCCCATTATTATTGGCGGCTTCGAGGCCCAGTCAATAGCAATTCAACTGGAAGGATTGAAACCACCCAGACCGCTCACCCATGATCTGTTTCACAATTTTGCTCTGACGTTCGAAATTAATTTGAGGGAGATCATCATCTATAAACTGGAGGAAGGCGTATTCTATTCCAAATTGATTTGCAACAATGGTGGGGAGGACGTAACCATCGATGCCCGTACTTCGGATGCAGTTGCTTTGGCTCTTCGGTTTGAGGCTCCTATATATACCACAGAGGAAATTCTTTCCAAATCCGGTATTGTTATTGACCTGGAACAGGAGAAAGGTGCCGGTGAGGTAAAGAGCGAGAAGAAAACCAAAAAGACTACCAAAGGTGCATCCCAGAAATACAAGGATATGGATATGGAAGAACTGGAAAGCCTTCTTGAAGAAGCCGTAAAAAATGAGGAGTATGAAAAAGCTTCCGCCATTCGCGATGAGATCAACCGGAGAAAAAAACAATAATTTGAAGCCCGTCCTTTAATATATACATCCCTATGAGATTCATGCAATGCCTTTTGATTGTTCTGTTTTTTATGCCTGTGCTGTCAAAAGCCCAGGGTATTCCTGATAACGAGCATGATTACCTGATCACCCTTTCCACAGATTCCGGGGAAATTAAAATGGTGTTGTACGACGAAACCCCAATGCATAAGATGAATTTTGCAGAGCTTGCTGAAGCCGGAGTTTACGACAACATTACTTTTCACAGGGTAATCGATAACTTTATGATTCAAACCGGCGATCCCGATACCCGCAATAAAACCCGGAACTATGATCCTTCCATTATTCAGGAAAATATTCCGGCTGAGATAAGGCCTCAGTACGGTCATATTTATGGGGCTGTTGGCGCTGCCCGCCGAAGCGATAGTCCCGGCATGGCCTCTAGCGGCAGCCAGTTCTATATTATTGAGAATACCAACGGAGCCGAACATCTGGATAAAAAGTACACGGTTTTTGGGCAGGTTGTAAGCGGATTCAGAACGGTTCACAAAATCGCCGGTACTTCCACCGATGAAAGCGATACCCCGAAGAAAGACATCCGTATGACCGTTAAGGTGGATACCGTAGAGCGCTCAGAAATTGAAAAGTTTTATGATTACGATTACTGAACTTTAATTCTGCTAAATTTATTAAGTATGGGATTGTGCATTTATTATTCGGGCTGTATTAACAAAGGTGCTTTTCTGCCTGAATTAATAAATGAGGTACAAGACATTGCTGAAATTTATAAATGGAATTATACGATATTCAGGAAACAATTTCCTGTTGATTCCTTTGAAAAGGAGTCTCATGACGGGGAAATCTATGGAATCGTTTTCAGTCCACCAAATTGTGAACCTGTTTTTATCACATTTCTTTCAAATGGAAAGATGTCGAGTCCGGTCAATTTGGAAACGTTTGGCAAAGACAGCAATGAAGCCAGAAGAAAATACGTATATCAATTGGCCGTAAAGACCCAGTATGCAGGAATTCATACCCATAAGCTGATCATACATCTTTTTAGACACCTGAATGATAGGTATTTTCAAAATTTTGAAATGACTGATGAAGGTCAGTACTGGGAAACAGGGGATGAAGAATTGCTGCAACAGATGTTTGATCGCTACAATAGATTGATGGAAAATTTTGCTTCCGCTTTGGAGTCTTATCCAATGAGTGAAGGCGAAACTTTCGAAAGTTACTTTCAACGGCTGATAGAACAGATTAATAAAAGAAAAGGCAGATCATCATGATGATCAAACCGGAAACCTATCTTTCTATTCTTAATTCCAAAATGAAACAAATTATAATAATGAGAAGCACTTATATTTTTTTAGTCATTTTTATCGGTATGTGCTATAGCTGTAAACAAGAACCCAATACCAAAATCATTGCCCACCGCGGAGCTTCGGGATATGTTACCGAGAATACCGTTCCGGCGGTAGAAAAGGCTGTAGAGTTGAACAGCGATGCCGTTGAAGTGGATATTTGGCGCACCACCGATGATTCGCTGATTGTATTCCACGACCGGAATACATCCCGTCTGGCAGATGATTCCCTGGTGATCCCAATATCTGCTTACAAAGAACTGAGGAAGCTCAGGCTAAACGGTGGCACTTATATACCTACACTGAGAAATGTTCTGAAGATTCTGCCCTCCGATACGGAGATCTTCATTGAGATCAAATGCTGCTGGGAAGAAGGTGAAGCGGGGCAGGTCTTTCCTATGCTTGGTGACCTGCTGAAGGAAACCGGAACGGTGGAGCAGGCCACGTTGATATCTTTTAATATGGAGAAATTGATAGAAGCAAAAGAATACGTTCCGGATGTTCCCCTTAACTGGCTTACCAGTGAGCAGCAACCGGTTTCCGAACTGGTCGATAAAGTTACCAGCGCAGGGGTTGACGGGCTCGATGTCCACCATAACCTCATCTCGGAGGAATTGATGAACCAAGCCAGGAGCAAAAATATGGATGTATATGTCTGGACCGTTAATGACACTGAAAGAGCAGCCGAGCTTGCCGGTAAATATGGGGTGGATGGCATTACCACCGATTATCCGGATAAGATAATGGAAGCTTTGGAAAGACAATAAATTAAATTATGCGTATTTTCCCGGCCATTGGTTTCTACCGTTTTGTCCCTCCTACGGCTTTTTCCCAGGATATATATCCGGCCCGGAATTTTACCATTCGGTCCCTTGAAAAGGAAGCAACTCTTTCATCTTTTCTGGTATTGTTTTTCCCATAATATGTTAACGTTTGCATTGCTGTTTAAAAGGGTGGTTTTTTCTTTCAAAATGAAAGAACATGTTAATATCAGCTCAGATTGATCCCTTTCATAAAATATCATCGGTAAAGTAAGGTTTTTCTTGAATCTTCGTCTAAAAAGTCAACAATCAATTAAAACCTTACGCATTATGAAATGGAGATATATAACAATTATTTTATTGCTTCTTGCCAATGTAACGCAGGTGAAAGCTCAGGAAGGGCTGATTGCCCACTGGAGCTTTGATGAAACTGAAGGAGATACCATTTATGACAAGACAGGAAATGGCAACCACGGAACTGTTTATGGAGCCGAACGGATAGATGGTGTTTCCGGTAATGCTTTGTCCTTTGACGGAGAAGATGATTATGCCAGGATACCCGGTGACGGGGAGGCTCCTCCTTCTGTATTATCGGAATTGGGGGAGGGCTCCATCTCATTGTGGTTTAAGGTAAATCACATACCCACCAACTATGGAATTGCCCCTATATTCTACTATGGAGCAGAAGAAAAATGCGACTTCTTTGATGCTGCAAACAAAGGCCTGATCATTGAACTGGGGCACAGCCCGATCCACTACGGCTCGGAACGGCTGTACTTCACCATCTGGAAAAACGGCTGTACCTACCCCTCTTTTTGCTATGATTCCAATCACGCCATACCCGAAGGCGAATGGCACCATCTGGTGGTTGTGGTGCGAGGAGACTACAATACGGGTTATCTGAACGGAGAGGAGATGGTCAACCGGCGGTACAATTTTGGTGATGCTTCCTATTCGCAGTTTTTTGCCGATGCCATTGCCCATGAAAAACTGTGGCTGGGAAAAGGACATTGGGATCGCACCACTCAGCATTACGATGGCGCCATTGACGAGTTGAGGATATACAGTAATCCCCTTTCTGAAGCTGAAGTAAAGAATTTGTACAACGGGCAGTCAGTCCCCACTGCGGTTACCTCACCACCTGATGATGATTCCGGGGTCAGGATCTATCCAAATCCCGTATCGGACCGGTTGTTTTTCGATATACGGAATCCGGATGAGGAAGTCAGGCATATTAAGATTTTGGATGTAACAGGCAAAGTACTTGACAATAAAACGGAAATATTTCGTAACGGAAGCATAGATACCAAACGTTACCCGGGAGGTGTCTACTATGCCGTGTTTTACGGAGGAGGAAAACGTTACAGGAAAAGATTCCTCGTCCTGGATTGATGAGATCACGGGTGCTTAAACGGTATATCTTTTAATGTACCATTGGATTTGTGGAATTTTTTAATATTTTTATACCGATGAAATCACTTGAAACGGTTAAATGGGGTACAATAGGATGTGGAGATGTTACCGAGGTGAAAAGCGGCCCTGCCCTGCAATTGTGTGAAGGTTCGGAGTTGGTTGCCGTGATGCGGCGAACTACAGGAAAGGCAGAGGATTACGCCCGCAGGCATCAGGTACCCAAATGGTATGATGATGCAGATAAACTCATAAATGATCCGGATGTCAATGCCATTTATGTGGCAACCCCTCCCGATACGCATCATTATTATACCATAAAAGCCCTCCATGCAGGGAAGCCGGTATATGTTGAAAAACCAATGGCAATGAATTATCCGCAATGCCGGGAAATGATCGGTGTAGCTGAAAAGAATGACCTGCCCCTGTTTGTTGCATTTTATCGCCGGATGTTGCCCAATTTTTTAAAAGCCAAGGAGCTGGTAGAACAGAATGCCATCGGAAACATTCGTTTTGTCAATCTCAGACTTCATCTGCCTCCCGCTCCCGGAGATGATAACCCGGAGGAAAAACCATGGCGCCTGAAACCAGAGATTGCAGGGGGCGGGTATTTTGCTGATCTCGCCCCTCATCAATTGGATTTTCTGGATTATTTGTCCGGGCCCATCGTGAATCCCCGGGGGATTGCCAGCAATCAGGCCGGCTTATATGAACCGGAAGATATTGTGTCCGCAGTCTGGGAATTTGACTCATCATCCGTCATTGGCAATGGTAGCTGGTGCTTTACGGTGAATGAAACGAATGAGGAAGACATCATTGAAATTGTCGGCTCAAATGGGAGTATTGAATTGTCCTGCTTTGACCATGCCAATGTGTACCTTAGACGGAACGAACAGACCAGGACCTTTCGGTTTGAGAAACCCAAACATGTGCAGCAACCGCTTATCCAGACTGTGGTGAATGAACTGCGGGGCATTGGTGAATGTCCGTCCCACGGGGATAGCGGTGCCCGAACCAATTGGGTCATGGATCAAATATTGGGAGATTATTATCTGTGAAAATCTTCAACAGAGCCTGTCAGAAATTTTTTCGTAAACGATAATCCATCTCTCATCAGAAAGGCATGTTTTTTGAACCTTTCCATAAGCATGTATCTCAATTTTCATCCATCCCCATACATTGAAAAATATGGCTAAGAAACTAACATACGAAGAATTGGAGAAGCAGATAGAGGATGTTTTAAGTGAGAGTGAACAAAGATTTAAACAGCTCATCAGGAATTCCTTCGATATGATCGTACTTCTGGATACC
The DNA here is from genome assembly GCA_018334875.1 of Bacteroidales bacterium. Classification (NCBI taxonomy): domain Bacteria; kingdom Pseudomonadati; phylum Bacteroidota; class Bacteroidia; order Bacteroidales; species Bacteroidales bacterium. The sequence continues at coordinate 23,650 of JAGXLC010000032.1, forward strand.
AATGGCATTCAGCATTACGTTAGTGAATCCTGCGAATACATCCTGGGTTATAAACCGGAAGAGCTGGTGAATGTTCCGGTAATTGACCAGTTCATTCACCCGGAAGATCAAGAGAAGACAAGGACCGGACTGCTAAATATTCTGAACAATTCTAATAATGGGGGCACACAATACCGGCATTGGCACAAGAACGGCGGCTGGGTTTACCTGGAAGCATTTGGCACGAATCAGATCGACAATCCTTCCATTCAATCCGTAGTGCTAAACGTGCGGGATATTACCGAACGAAAAAATGCCGAGCAGGCCTTAAAAGCGAGTGAAGCCAGGTTGGCCGGGCTTAATGCCACCAAGGACAAGCTATTCTCTATTATAGGGCATGACCTGAGGGGTCCGTTTAACAGCATCATTGGATTCAGCAATCTGCTAACAAAACAGGTTCAGCAAAAGGACTATGAAGGAGTTGAGAGATATGCCCGGATTATCCGGGATTCCTCATACCGGGCGATGGATCTGCTCACCAATCTGCTGGAGTGGTCAAGGGCACAATCGGGAAAAATTGAATTCAACCCGGAATATATCGAGCTGGTAACCGTGATCAATGAAGTCACAGATCTGCTGGATGATTCGGCGAAACAAAAATCCATCACCATTTCCCGACATTTGCCGCATAACCTCCCTGTTTTTGCTGATAAGGATATGGTCCTTACCATCCTGAGGAATTTAATTTCCAATGGGATCAAATTCACCAATCCGGGAGGGGAAATCATGATCCGTGCAGATCAGCAGGATGATCGGGTGATGGTCTCTGTCGCAGATTCCGGCGTAGGAATAAGTGAAGATGACTTCGATACACTGTTCAGAATGGAAAACAGTCGGCCGAAACCGGGTACACAACAAGAGAAGGGCACCGGCCTGGGATTGTTGCTTTGTAAAGAATTTGTGGAAGTGCATGGCGGTCAAATATGGGCGGAATCAACAGAAGGAGCGGGGAGCGTCTTTTATTTTACGATACCACTATAAGGGACAGAGCATGGAGCAAGGAAAGATTGTTTCAGGTTTGAGGTTTAATGTTTAAAGTTTGCCATTTGGGATGATTGAATGATTGGATGATTGGATGATTGAATGATTGGATGATTGGATGATTGAATGAAGAATATTCTGGCAGATTGCCAACTGTCCTTTGCTTACCTGCCAACTTGTTAAATGGAGGCTGAGCAAAAAGTTTAAGGTTTGAGGTTGGGAAACCAAATTTCCTGTAAGTAAAACAATAAAATTAAGTATTAAACCCTTTTAAAGGAGATAATCAAATATAAATTTGTAATTTTAGCCTGCAATGATTGACAGATTTACCCTAATAAAAGAGTTAAAAAAATATCTCAGGAGCCATCTTGGTGATTATATCAAGGATATCATTTTATTTGGATCGCAAGCGACCGGTACTTCCAGTGAAGAATCAGATTACGATATTTTAATTATCGTTCAAAGCAAACCTGACAGAGATTTAAAAAGAAAAATATCTGATTATTGCTATGATATTGAGTTAAAGCATAACATCATTCTGGATACTCATGTACTTTCCAGGGACGAATTAAATGAGATTCGCGGAAAACAGCCTGTTTTTCAAAATGCAATTAAGGAAGGAATATATGCATGACGCTTAATCAAAAGGATGATTTCATTAAAAAAGAATCTGACCAATAGACTTATAATTTAAATACAACCATGTATTACATACTATTCTACAAAACCGTTGAAGATTATATTGAAAAGCGGGCGCCTTACCGCAGCGAACATCTACAACTGGTGCAGGAAGCCCATAGCAGGGACGAAATTGTTATGGCCGGCGCCTTCGATGAACCCGCTGATGGGGCCATCCTTGTTTTTAAGGGAGAAAGTCCGGAAAAAGTGAAGGAGTTTGTGCAAAACGACCCGTATGTAAACAACGGGCTGATCAAAGAATGGTACGTCAGAAAGTGGAATGTGGTTGTTGGCGGGGAGTGAATGAGATACAACATACCTGGAATGATATGGACTTGAGACAAAAAATTGGGCGGCAGGATAATGTGGGTTTAGGGATATTTGAAACGACCAGTTTCTTGCTCTGCTGATCGCAATTATGTATTAGCTAAATTTATAGAGAAAAAATCTTAAACGATATGCATTTAACCGACCAGGACATCAAGGATACGGACCAGATCAAAAGGCTGAACCTGATCAATTCCATCACCGGGATTAAACCTGCCAATATGATCGGCACCGTATCGCAGGAGCAGAAAACCAATCTTGCCATTGTCAGCTCTGTCACTCATATAGGAAGCGATCCGGCACTCCTTGGTTTTATTTCCAGGACATTTGGTGCCTCACGCCGGCATACCTATGAAAACATCCTGGAGATGAAGGTATTTACAATCAACCAGGTTCATTCCGCAATAGCCACTAAAGCTCATTACACCTCAGCCAAATTTGAAAAAGGCA